>CAZRXE010001771.1:0-1756 GCA_964603695.1 uncultured Heliomicrobium sp. | reverse complement strand
CGATGAAGTATTGCCGGAATCGCAAGGATTGTTCGCAACTCTCAAATCCGCAATCCGCAATCCGCAGTCCGCAATCGCCTGGTTGCTGCGTCCCGTCACCATCACTGTCTTGCTCACGGCGTTGCTGCTCGTCGTTGTGCTAGGGCAAAAGCTAGGTTGGTGGTTTGCTCCAGCGAAACGATCAGCGTTGCCAGTCAAACGCGACACGCGACCGCAAACATCTGCCGTGCCCGCCTCGCCTGCCGTCAGTTCGGGTCATATTCCCAACGCGCATACCAGCGGCGTTGAGCCGTCACTTGCGCCAGCCGCTGCGCCTGTCATCGCTACCGCCGCGCTTGAAATCGAAGCGCTGCAGTTATTGCGACAAGCCAACGCCGACACGCACGAACAAATCGAGGTGCGCCGCACGCCGACAGGCAAATTACGCATTGAAGGACTGCTCGAAAGCGACGCCCGCAAGGCCGAATTGCTGCAAGCCTTCGCATCGTTGCGCAACCATCCGGCAGTCGAAATCCAACTGGAAACCGTCGCTGAAGCCGCGCGAAAACAGCGTCCAGCCGCAGCCAAACCAAATTCCGCCGTCATCGAACGCGAAGAAGTGACCGTCGCAAAATTGCCGGTAGACGCGGAACTGCGCCGCTATTTCACTGCACGCGGCATTAGCGAAGCTCGGCTGGACGAAGAAATACAGCACTTTGCCGCAACCACATTGTCCCGGTCGCGGCAAGCAGCCCGTCACGCCGGAGCACTGAAAAATCTGGCTAATCGTTTTGCCAACAGCGAAGCGCTGGAACCCGCCGCCCGACAGCAGTGGCGAGCCTTGCTGGCAGAACACGCGCGCGGTTTACTCGCGGAATTGCTGGCCTTGCGTACTGCGCTGGCACATGTGTTTTCAGCCACGTCCGCGCGGGATGAAAGCGCCAGGGTGAGCGCGTTGCAATCAGATGCCGATTTGCGCCGCGCGGCAACATCCGTTGCCTCGTTATGTGCCGAAACTGACCGCGCATTCATTGCAGCCTTCAGTCTGTCTTCGGAATCGTCCCCCGTTGTGGCGGTCAAAGCCGCGAGCTTTTGGGACAAACTCCAACAGGGACTGAACCTCGCGGCTACCATCAATCAATTTCTATCAAATTCACCATGAATACCTTTTTGCAGGAGATTCGCATGAACCAACTTACATACTTCCCCCTTACCACTTTCTGGCGCGAATGCGCTACTGCGCGCCGGATTTTCCTGGTCGTCCTTGTGTTGCTCGCCTGCGCCGCACCAACGATGGCGCAATCAGCGACGGCCACGTTGAGCGGCAACGTCACCGATCCGACCGGAGCCGTCATTGCCAACGCCAACGTCAAAGCGATCAACACCGCCACCAATCTGGAGCGCAAAACGACCACCAACAACGATGGCTATTTCACTCTACCGCTGCTGCCGCCGGGCAATTACACGCTGCTGTGTGAACGCGATGGCTTCGCGGCGGTCAATAAACGCGATGTCGTTTTGAACGTCGGTGATCAGCGGTCGTTGCTGATTCAATTGCGGATCAGCAATGTGAGCGAGACGGTGACGGTGCAGGAATCAACGTCGTCGTCGCTGGAATCGGCGGCGGTCGGCACAGTGGTGAATCGTGAATTCATTGCCAACATGCCGCTCAGTGGACGCACCCTGCAATCGCTCTTTGATTTGACACCGGGCGTGTTGCGGTCAGCGGGAATCGAAGGCGGCCAGTTTGTCGTCAACGGCCAGCGCGCCGACGCCA
>CAZRXE010001770.1:0-2461 GCA_964603695.1 uncultured Heliomicrobium sp. | reverse complement strand
TGGCTGACCAGCAAGTATTGACAGTAATCAAGTCGGCTCACTGAATTGCTCATGAGCAAAGACTTTACATATTTTTCAAACATCAAGCGACCGAAACGGTCTCTTTTGCGTAAGTCCTAGGAGATAAAAATGCCTGACATTACACAATTGCTTACGCGCTATACCGAACTGGCAAACGAAGCGAATGATCGTCAACCCAACGGCAGCAACATCGAAACGATGCTGAAAAAGCACATTCGTGAACTGGCCAAAACAGGCGGAGTGAACGAACAACCGCTATTCCAGGGGAATAAAAACCTGGGCGCGGCGGCCAACTTCGGTTGCGAGAACGGCTGGATTCACTGCGCCGACGGAAGTTGCGTACCTCCGGAAGTCGGCTGCGGAGAAGCGCCGGTCTAATCCTTACACGGCGAGCGCCGGATAGAATTCCAGGTTCCACGCTCGCCGCCGCAATGCCGGTTAGGAAAGTTCGCCGAAGTTGATGCCGATGCGGTTTCACTTCGGCGCGCTTTCCCCCCTTCGAGCAGCGTCCTTCGTCAAGCTAATCAAAGCTAATCAATCAAGTAAAACAACTGTTGCCGCGCCGACAGTTTACGGCCAGGGAGAGCTGCGCCTGCTTGCAACGTTCTGCCGCGCCGTCGCCGGTCGGCAATTAAACATTCATCCCGAATGAAGCTGGCAATTGTTTGTTTGTTGTCGCACCGCCAGGACAACAGCAGCGCGGGCGGCATTGTAGAAGTCAATATTTAAAACCTCAATCAACGGAGGACGCCGTGACCACAATCCGACTTGCCGATAAGTCGCCAGAATTAACGCAAATCGCGCGGCTCCGCTACGCCGTCTATGTCGAAGAACTCGGTGCGAAGATGGAATTTGCCGATCACGAACGCAAAGAAGTTCGCGAACCGTGGGATGAGACCGGCGACAACCTGGGTGCATGGATCAATGGCGAACTGGTCGGCTGTTTGCGAATCAATTACGGCGGCCAAAGCGACCTGTCGGAATACCGGGACTTTTTCAATCCGATCATCGCAAATCAATTCGCCAACTGCCCGTTGGAAAGTATTTCCGTCTCTTCCAAATTCGCTGTGCATCGGCGGCATCGCGGCGTAACGCTCGCAGTCAGGCTTGCACAGGCTTCCTACGTTCAGTTTCAAGAAAAGAAATCACGGCTGAATTACCTGACCTGCCGCCCCAATTTGGTGGAGATGTACCGCAAGCTCGGCTTTCAAACCTGCGCGCCTGCTTTCTTTCACCACGAAGCCGGATGGATCACTCCGATGGTGTTGGTCGTTCAGGATTACGAAACCTTGCGACAAATCAAATCGCCATTCGCGGACATTTGCGCGCGCTATCCGATCAATCAGGAACAAGCAAGAGAACTGCGCGGGGCCTACGCCTGCGAATGGGCAATGTGCGCGTGAAGGAGCGCGGACGTCCCGTCCGCAATAATTTGAAGCCGCGCAGCCTCCTTAACCTGCGCTGTTTTTCAGTACCACCGAAGAATAAGGAAGCTACGCGCTTTTATTTACTGCGGACGGGACGTCCGCGCTCCAATCAGTGAAAGGATGAACCAATGAAAAGCCAAAAACTGACACAGATCGAAACCGCCTGGTTTGAAGAAGTCGAGCGATTTAACTCGTCCCCAGCCATTCGGCGGCTAATCGCGGGCGAAGTGACCATCGCGCATTACCAATCTTTATTGCGCGAGATTTACTTTTACGCCCGCGAATCGCCGCAGTTCTTTTCTGCTATTCCGATTCATTTGCGCGGACAGCAGCGCGACTTCACCAAGATGATGTTGCAACACGCCGCGTCCGAAGCCGGGCACGACCGGCTGGCGCTCGATGACCTGAAAACATTGGGCGCGAACGTCGAAACCATTCCCTTCGAGCGTCCGCTGCCGGAAACGTCTGCGCTGATCGGCTTTTCGTTTTACCTTATTCAATACCTGAATCCGGTCAGTTATCTGGGCTTTGTCTTTCACCTGGAATATCTGCCGACGCATTTTGGCGAACAGTACGCGAAAGGCTTGCTCCGCGCCGGCATCCCTGCGGCGGCGATGACATTTATCGGCGAACACGTCGAAGCCGATGTCGGACACAATCGGCTGATGGCCGATTACGTGGAAAACCTGTTGGTCACGGAGCGCGACGTGGAAGACTTGATTTACGCCATGCGCGTGACCGCGAACCTTTACGCCAAAGTGTTTGAGGCGGCTTTCCGCAGCGTGGACGAAGGCATTGCTTATGACTACGGCCTGAACCGCGCGGAACTTGAGCCTAATGCCAACCAGGAAATCAAGCAGAGATAACAGAATGGCGATTCAGCAATTCGACCTCAGAGCGTGTCTGAAAAGTTAGTCTGAGGCCAATCTTTTAAGCATCAGACGAGTCATGGCGATGTAAATCATGGTTTCGCTGGTTTCCGGCAGCCGTTCGTAATCCTTGCTTAAGCGACG
>CAZRXE010001769.1:0-4399 GCA_964603695.1 uncultured Heliomicrobium sp. | reverse complement strand
GGTGTTGTACCGGCGCAAGGGGGATTATGCGAAGGCCGCGCCGATGTTCGAGCAAGCTCTAAATGGTTTTCAAAAACTAGAGGATGTGAGCAACGTTGCCGTTGCCGGCTATAACCTCGGCTTGCTGGCGCGCATCAAGGGAGATTATGCGAAGGCGGAAAAGTTACTTCTGCAATCTTTGGCGCTGCGTGAGAAATTGTATGGGCCGCAGCACTACCTGCTCATCCCTCCGATTTATGGACTCGGGCTTCTTTACGAAAACAAGAAGGAGTATGCCCAGGCAGAGGATTTCTATCAGCGAGCATTGGCGATTCAGGAAAAGACCTTTGGAGCGGAACATCCGGAGCTTGTCGCGACCCAAACAGCTCTTGCCAGGCTTTATTCACAACAAAGGAAATATGAGCAAGCCGAGTCATTATTTCAGCGCACGCTCAGCTTGTGCGAAAAGGTTTATGGCGCAAATCACCCCATCGTCGCTAACACGCTTGGCGATTTCGCCGAGATGTATCATCAACAGGGGAACACCTCCCAAACGCTCGCGATGTTGACACGCTACTTTGAAATTGGCGAACGCCACATCAATCGCAATCTAGTTTCCGGTTCTGATCGCCAGAAGCTGGCGTTTTTGCGCAGTTACGCTTCGCACATCAACGGAGCCATCTCCTTGCATGCGCAGTTAGCGCCGGACGATTCACAATCGCTGCGGTTGGCATTAAGTGTACTCTTGCGCTTTAAGGGGCGTGCGCTGGACACAACGACTGACAATCTTGTGACTCTTCGTCGCGTCGCTGCGCCAGAGGATCAAACCTTCTTCGATCAGCTTTCCACTGCCCGCTCAGAATTGGCAAAAGTCGCGTTCGGCGGTCCCAACCCATCCAAGCCTGATACCTATCGCGCGCAACTCCGTTCCTTGGAAGAGCGAGTTGAAAAACTCGAAACCGAAATCGGTCTTCGCAGCCGGAGCTTCAATGCGCAATTTCAGCCAATTACGCTCTCTTCTGTGCAGCCCGCTATTTCCAATCAGGCAACGTTGATCGAATACGCCTTGTACCATCCGCTTGAGCCACTGACATTGAAGAGCCTTCCACCGCGCTACGTCGCTTACACGTTGACTGCTCAGGACGAACCTCGTTGGGTTGATTTGGGCGACGCGGCGGCGATTGACAAGGCGATTGAAGCCTGGCGCAAAGCCTTGCGCGATCCCAAACGCAATGATGTTCGGCGTTTGGCGCGCGTGGTGGATGAAAAAGTGATGCGGCCGGTGCGGGCTTTGCTCGGCGACGCAAAACACTTGTTGATTGCGCCGGACGGCTTGCTCAATCTGATTCCTTTTGCGGCGTTGGTGGATGAACGCAACCGGTATTTGGTGGAGAGTTATTCAATCGGCTATTTGACCAGCGGGCGCGATTTGTTGCGCTTGCAGGTGCCGCGCGAAAGCAGGAACGAGGCGGTGATTGTGGCCGATCCGGCCTTCGGCATTGCGGCGCTCAGGTCGGATTCGGAAGCAAAAGACGAACGTTCGCGGCTGTCTTTTCAGCCTTTGCCGGTGACGGCGGACGAGGCGGACGGAATCAAAAAACTGCTGCCGAAGGCAACCGTCTTGATGCAAAAAGAAGCGACGGAGGCAGCCATCAAGCGGCTTGTCGCGCCGCGCATTTTGCACATTGCCACACACGGTTTTTTCCTCAATGACCAGCAAGCGCCGCCGGCGGATGCGCGGGGTTCTTTGGCGGAAGACCCTTTGCGCACGCCGGATGCGCGGCTGGCCAAATGGTCGGCCAATCTTGAAAACCCGCTGCTGCGTTCCGGTTTGGCTTTGACGGGTGCGAATTTGGGCAAAAGCGGAGAAGACGACGGATTGCTGACCGCGTTGGAAGCCGCCGGGTTGAATCTGTGGGGGACGAAGCTGGTGGTGCTTTCGGCTTGCGACACGGGCGTGGGCGAGGTGAAAAACGGCGAGGGCGTTTATGGATTGCGGCGCGCTTTGGTGCTGGCCGGTGCGGAGACGCTGTTGATGAGTTTGTGGCCGGTTTCGGACCTGAGAACGAAAGAATTGATGCTGCCTTATTACGCCGCGCTCGAACGAGGTGCGGGGCGCGGCGAGGCATTGCGGCAAGTCCAATTGAAAATGATTCGCGGCAAACAGCGTCATCCGTTTTATTGGGCGAGTTTCGTTCAACTGGGCGAATGGGCGAATTTGGACGGCAAGAGGTAATAGAGTGATGAAGACCGAAGCCACGTCAGGCAGGCCTGAAAGCCTGAGCGTTTTGCTTTCGCATCTTGACGTAAATCCTGAGCTTGCGGGCGAGCGTTACGAAAGCTTGCGCCGCGCCTTGATGCGGTATTTCGAGATGCGGGCGGTGACCATGCCGGAAGAACTGGCCGATGCCGCGCTGGATCGCGTGGGACGCAAAATCGCTGAAGGCGAAGCGGTGCGCGAACCGGAAGCTTTTTGTTTGGGCGTGGCGCGATTCGTTTACCTGGAATGGCAGCGCAATCCGGCGCGGCGGCAAGTGGGACTGGAAGATTGGGAAAAACAGGCTTCCTCTTTGCCGGAAGATGCTGCGGACGCGGATTCGAGACAGACTTGCATGAAACAATGCTTGCAGCGATTGCCGGCGGACAAACGGGAATTGGTGCGGGATTATTTTTTGGGCGCGGGTCGCGAACGCATACGGCGACGGGAAACGATTGCCGCGCGTTTGGGCGTCAATCAGGCCGCGCTGCAAAATCGCATCAAACGTTTGCTGGACAAGCTTCGCGAATGCAAAGTGGATTGTTTGCGCACGGCGGCGGCACGATAGAAATCCGCATGCAAGGTCACTGGGAAGAAACAATGACGCAACTGCTCGACACAAATGAACGGTTATTTCGATACCTGCTCGGCGATTTGCCGGAGGCGGAGCGTGAGGCTTTGGAGGCGGAGTATTTTTCCAGTCCTGCGCTAATTGATCATCTGGACGCTGTGGAAATTGATCTGATCGAAGGTTACGTCAACAACAAACTGACTGTCGCCGACCGGCTGCGGTTTGAAAGCGTATGGCTTAATTCGCCGCAACGACGGGAAAAGCTGGCGCTGTTTCAAACTTTGAGTCTGACGCTGCCGCTCGAACAAGCGGCGTCGCCGGTTGCGGTCAAAACGAAGCCGATTTCGTGGCGGCAGGCGATCTTTGCGGGATGGACTATGCCGCGATGGGTCTTTGGCGCGGTCTTGCCGGCGATGATGCTGGGCGTTGCCTGGTTGGGTTGGGAGAATCTGCGTTGGCGCGAACACGCGAAGCGAATCGAACAGGAACGCGCGACGCTCGAACGACGCGAGCGGGAATTGCAAACGCAACTGGCCGCGCAAACTCAAAACAACCACCAACTCAGCGCCGAACTCGACGCCTTGCAACAACGTCTGGCCGCTATGCCGCAGCCGTCCGCGCCGGCAATCGTCTCCTTCGCCTGGACGCTCACAGGGTTGCGACAGGCATCCGGCGAAGGCGAAGCACGTAAGCTGACGATTCCCGCAAACGCGGATGCCGTCCAATTGACGTTCAATCTTGCTACCGACCGTTATCGAAAATATCAATTGGACTTACTCGCGGCAGATCGGCAAACCGTCTGGCAAAGCGCAAACCTCAATGTCGTTAATCGTCGAGTGATCGCGCGCATCCCGGCACAACGACTGCAACCTGCGACTTACCGGATCATCCTCAGCGCCGTTGGCCCAAACGGCGATTTGATCGAAACCGGCCTGTTTAACATCGAAATCATTCGTCGCTGATTTTCACCCCAAAAAAAACGGCCAACGCAAAAATCCCGCGATAGATTTCGGAATCCCGCGTCACTTCCCTTAGATCAAGAAACCACCTGAAGAAGTCGGAGGGAAAGATGAAGAAGAACCTCGGAGACAAACCAACCGCGCCGATTGTGCCAAACTCGCGTTCTTATGAGTTCGGGCCGTTTTGCCTGGACGCCGCGCGCCGGTTGTTATTCCGCGACGGCGGCGTCGTGTCGATCCCTCCCAAAGCGATTGAGACGCTGTTGGTGCTGGTCGAAAGGCAGGGACAGTTGATCGAAACAGACGAGTTGATTGATCTGGTCTGGCCCAACCTGAATATCGTGAACAACAACCTGACGTTCAACATTTGCAAATTACGCCGAGCGTTGGGAGAAACGCCTAAGGAGAATCGTTACATTGCGACTGTCTCCGGACGCGGCTATCGGTTTGTCGCCGAGGTTAAACAAACCGATGCCGGGTGCGTCTCCAAACTTCTTCCGCCAATCGGTCGAATCGAACCACTCATCGCCGCTTACAATTTCACTCACGCCGGGCAGATTCACTCCTCATCCCGAACGTCTTTTCAAATCGCCACAGGACAAATGAGTCCGAATCCAATCTACGTTCCAGCCT
>CAZRXE010001768.1:0-5256 GCA_964603695.1 uncultured Heliomicrobium sp. | reverse complement strand
CCTGCTCGAACAAAAACTCTTCTTCTTCCTTCAGCGTCACCAGACGATAAGTTTTACGGCGATGGTGATTGATGACGTGGAAGAGAATCTTGAACAGCCACGCGCGCATATTCGTGCCCGGCTCGAAACGATGAAACGACTTCCAGGCTTGCAGATAAGCTTCCTGCACCACGTCTTCGGCTTCGGTTTGATTGCCGAGCGTGCGCCGCGCCGTCCGGTATAGGTCGTTCATGTGAGGCATGGCGATGGTTTCAAATTCGTTTAGCGGTTGTTGTACGAACACGGTTTTCCTCCTGGGAGCGCGGGCGTCCCGCCCGCTGAAAAAAAAGTCGCGAAGCATCCTTTTCAGCCAGCAGATTCAATCTGCTGATTCAAGCTGCTGGTTTCATCTGTTCGCGCAGGAACGGCGAACAATTCAGAAGCGCGAATTGCCGCTGGTCGAGTTCCAGCAGAAAGCGCACGCCGGCTTGATCCGCGAAATTGACGCCGAGCAAATCCAGCGTCACGCGGCCATTGGCGGGTGAAAGCTGTTCGCAGCTTTCGCGCAGAACTTCCACCCAAGGCCCGGCGATGCGGCCATCCAGCCGCAGCGTGGTCGAACCATCCGTCGCTTTCTCTTCCACAATTCGTAGCATTGAAATCTCCTCCTCCTGCTTGCGCCGAGGAATTAGCAAAGGCGATGCCACGATAGTTGGAATTTTTAAGCTGCTGAAAATGAAGGGATTAGGCTGATGAGGCTGTAGCTTCGTGGTTTCGTGGTCACGGGATTTCGTGGGCGTTTCGTGGGAGACTTGAGGTGTGGCTACGAAATTTCGTGGGATGGAGCGCGAGCGAAAAGCCCGCGCTCCATCCTGTCTGTGTTGCGGTTACGGCGCGAAGTAACCCACAAGGTCAATTACCAAGTGAGTCGTCGCGAACGAAAACATCTTGAAGGCTCCGTCAGCGTTGCCCAGACCCACTATGAAATGGCGGTTGACTACTTGGTTTGCGCCGTAGTTCGCCGTCGCCACAGTCGGTTGCTGAGCCGCGCTTGGCCAGAGGGTCAGAAAACCTCCTGACACGGGCGAAACCGTCGTTGCATTGCCCACCACCCCGAGCGCGCTGGGCGGAATGGTCAACCCGTCGCACAAGCCGCGCGCCGGTTGGATATAAGTCTGGTTGCCGTTGAGCGGCTCGCCCGGTTTGAAACAACCCACCGTTTGGCCCTGACGCGATTCGAACAATCGAACGGGGTGATCCAACGGCGTGAAGAGCAAGCCCGCACCGTTGGCATCGGTCGCTTCTGGGCTGTAATAACCCAGCACGTCCACCACCAGATGCGTCTGAGCCAGCGTGTAAATCTTGAACTGACCGGAGGCTGACAGCCCTACGGTGAATGGCCCGTTGACGACTTGATCCGCGCCGTAATTCGACGAAGCCACCAGCGGTCTGGGCACGCCCGTCGGAAACAACGTCAGGAAGCCGCCGCCTTGCGGACTGACAGTGGTTGCGTTGCCGACTATGGCGCGCGCCGCAGCCGGAATGCCCGTGCAGGCAGTCGGCGCGGTGTACGTCGTTTCGATGTCGGCGGCCAGCGGCAGACCCGGACGCAAGCAGCCCGTCAGTGGCCCCTGACGAGTTTCAAGGAATCGCACAGGCGACGGCAGCGGATGGAAATACAAACCACCGGCGCCCGGCGGGGCGTAATAACCTGTCACGTCAACCACCACGTCCGTCGTGTTCAAGGCGTAAATGTTGAACGCGCCGTCCGCCACGCCCAGCCCGACGGTGAAGACGTTGTTGATGACTTCGTTCACGCCGTAGTTGGTGCTGGCGACCACTGGCCGCACCGCACCGGTTGGATAGAGCGTCAGGAAACCTCCGCCCGAATTCACAGTCGTGACGTTGCCGGTGATGGCTTGGGCCGTGGCCGGAATGCCGCAGAAACCGCGCGCCGGTTGCACGCGCGCAGTCCCCGTCGCAATCGGCGCATTCGGCTGCGAACAGGCCGCCAACCCCTGCCGCGTATCAAGTATCCGCACCGGCGCATCCAGCGGATAGAACATCAATCCGTTGCCGCCGATGATGACCGTGTAGGCTTTGGTTCCCGTGCAGCCGCCGGCATCGGTCGCCTGCACCGTGAAGTTGAATGTCCCGTCGGCGGTCGGCGTGCCGGTCAATGCGCCGCCTGTTGCCAGCGTCAACCCCGGCGGCAATGTGCCGGAAACGCGCGTGAACGAATACGGCCCGGTTCCGCCGGTCGCCGTGAACGTCTGATTGTAAGCCGTGCCGACGAAGCCATTGGGAATCGTCGGCGGATTGACCGTGATGACCGGACACCCAATCGTCAGGCTGTACGCTCGTGTGCCGGTGCAGCCGTTTAGATCGGTTGCCTGCACGGTGAAATTGAATGTCCCGGCTGCCGTCGGCGTGCCGGTCAATGCTCCAGCCGTCGAAAGTGTCAGGCTCGGCGGAAGCAGGCCGCCCACGCGCGCAAAGCTGTACGGCCCCGTGCCGCCCGTCGCGGTGAAGGTGACGGGCGGAAAGACCTGCCCGACCGTGCCGCTGGGCAGCGTGGCCGGATTGACTGCGATGGTAGGACAGACAATCGGCGTCAGTGTGTATTGCCGGCTGCCCGTGCAGCCATTGTCATCCGTCGCCGTAACGGTGAACGTTGCTGGGTCCGTCGTCGTCGGTGTTCCTGAAATGACACCGGTCAATGAATCCAGGCTCAATCCGGCGTTCAACGCGCCGGCGGTAATGGAGAAGCGATAAGGCGCAACGCCGCCGCCGGCCGTCAGTTGTTGGTTGTAGGGCTGATTGACCGCGGCCACCGCCGGCGACGTGGGCGAGAGCGTGATCGTGCTGTCGCAGAACGGCGTGATCGCCAAGCGGGTGACTGTGAACCCAATGGGAGCTGCCACACCGAACACCCATCTGTTTTCGGAAATGTAAGAAGCTCCCACGCTGGGATTCGTCGGCAGCACTCGCAGACTCGTGATGGTGAACTGCTGATCGCAAGGCGCGGGCGGGCAGGGGCCAAACGCGGCCAGCGTGCCGCTGGGAAAATCGAGTTTGTACCCCAGGGAGATTGACCCGGTTTTGCCAATCGCCACAGGCCAGGCCGAAGTCAGGACTTTGCCGGTGAAGTTGGTGATGTCGGCGACCTGCGTCTCGCCGTTGAAAGCGGTTACGCGCATTGAATTCGCACCCAACTGCGAGAAATCCGCTCCGATTTCAATGATCCCCGTCGGCAGGCTGCCGCCCGGTCGCACCCGCGTCACTGTGATGGAATCGTCCTTCGGCGGAGGCGGGGGCAAGACTGTGGAAACATGCGTGGTGCTGACAGTGAGTGCCGTGCCGACCGGCGCGATGTTCATTGGGTCTATCGTGTCCACCCCAACGGTGTAGCTTTCCGCCTTGCCCAGATCAATCTTTGCCCCGTCCTGGCCGCTCGAACCCGCGCCCTCCACGGCGATGCCGTTGGTAAACGGTTCGAGAGAAGCCACACCGAGCGATTGCACTGCTCGATTGCCGACCAACAGGCTTTCGCCGGTTAGTGTCAGCGCCCCCAGATTCACGCCGCACAGCACGCCTTCCGACACGAACTCGCGCGGTTGCGTGATGTTCAGCGCGGTGACGCGCATCGTCGAGACGTTGTTGTAAGACTGGTTGTTATAGCCAACACAGATCGTGTTGCAGAAAGTCGCTTCGTATTTGTCGCCGTTCGACTCGCAGACCCATTTCGTGGTGCAAGTTGTGATGGTCTGTGTGCCGGAGGGGCACATAAACTGAATGGCAGCGGCATTCGGCGCGGTGAACGAACCAACCAGCGCCCCGTTCGGGTCGAGCAATTCAAAGAGCGATGTGGGCGAACCGATGTTGGCGAAGTCCGCCGTGAAGGTTGCGGAATTGCCGTTGCCCGTGATGGACGATTTGCCGATGAATTGATCGTCCACGCCGTTGACTCGCCCCTTGACCCAACTTTCCAGTACCCTGCCGGATTGGCGCAGATCAGAGGTCGGCAGGAAATTCGCCTGCCAACCGGCAACTTGGCCAAGCACTGTCTTCACATCCGTGCGCGCCGCCGGACTGGGATTGACCTGCAATTGCTCCTCGCCTGTTGGCGAAGTCAGCAGACTGAGCGTTGTGTCGTTGAAAGGTTCGTGCGGGAAGCCGGCAAAGTACCGGCGCGGCGGGCAAGTGACGATGCGCAGCTTGATGTAATCCACGTTGGTATCGTCCTGCACCATGACGTGCAGCGAGTGGGTTGAGTTCATCAGGCTGAGCAGGTTGGTCGGTTGGCCTATGCCGCCTGCGGGCAAGTTGGCTAAATCCAGTTTGAAGACATACGGCCCCTGCCCGAAATTCCAGGTTGTGCTTGGATGCAGCACGCGAATGTTTTGTCCCCAGGTGAAGTTAGGCGCATTGAACGGCGGAAAATCGAAATGGATCGAATCGTTGGAAGTCCCGCCGTTTTCCGGGCGCATTTGCACTTCCAATTCCGCGCTGACGATGTTGGAGGGCAGGCTGGTGAACGATTGGAGAAAGAATTTATCCGTCGCCGAATCGTCGAAATCCCGTTTGAGCGGACCCCCATAATTCGAATTGATGTTGGCGGTGAACGCTGCCGTCGCTGAAGTCGCATCCGTCGGCGCGGCGAAGCTGTCCATCAACCCGGCGCGATAGGTGTAAGTGCGACTCGCCTGATAACGCCAAGTGTCGCTTTGCGGAGTCGGGCTGCTATTCAAGCCGGCGTGAAAGATGACGCCACGCCCGTCAAAAGCCATCGAGGGGTATTCGCGCCCGGCGGGCTGCGGCGCGGTCAGTGTCGCCTGACACCAGGTCAAATTCGCGCCGTTCCATTCCCAGGTGTCGTTGGTATAGTTGCTGGTGGAATTCGAACCACCGAACAGAATAACTCGCCCCGCGCTGGGGTCTTGCGCCATGCCGAGGCGATAGCCGGTGGGCGGCCCCGTGAGGGCCAATTGCGTCCAGGCCGTGCCCGTGAAGCCCCAGGTGTCGTTCGCTGCAAAGCCAGCGTTTTGGCTTCCGCCAAACAAAATCACACGCAGGCCATCGAAAGCCATGCCGTGATCGTAGCGAATGCCGGGTTGATTGCCGCCCGCCACTTGCGCCCAGTTCGTGCCGTTCCAAGTCCAGGTGTCTTGATTGGTGCTTTGTCCGCCGTTGACGACCGTCAATCCCAAATTAGGATCGTAAGCCATGGCATGCCCAAAGCGTCCCGGAGGTGAATTGGCCGGGTTCATTTGCGTC
>CAZRXE010001767.1:0-2227 GCA_964603695.1 uncultured Heliomicrobium sp. | reverse complement strand
GGCGTCAGCCATTGCCTTTCGATTCTCGATTTTCTCTCCACCGGTTTCGCGGTAATAACCGATAACCAGTTCGCGATCTTCGGCGGAAAATTGCGTCAGGCATTTTTTCAGACAGGCTAGGCGTTTTTCAGATTCGGCGGTTTCGATGGATTCGATCAGCAAATCGTGCGGCGTAATTGCGGATGCCAACTCCGCTCCTGCTTCATCAGTTGTTGGTAGGGGGATCTTTCCTGTTTGGGCCAAGCTTTCGCGCCAGACGTTGCGCGCCACGCCGTAAAAATAATTAGCGGGGCTTTCAGTGATGATTGTTTGCCCTTCGCTCAGTCGCCGCGCTACGCGGTCGAATGTTTCATCTGCCAGATGATCCGAATCCACCGCGCCGCGAATGGTAAAGTAGGTGAACAGCGCCCGCCGCAGCTCTAAATAAGCGGACGCCGCACTTTCCCGATCCGATCCCAGGCAGGACAGCAATTGATCGAAAGAGGTTTGGTTCAATGCGGAGTCTTTCTTACTAGAGGATGAAAGAGTATCGAACATTCACCATTCACCTTGAATGACAAAAGCGGCCTAGTGAGTCAGTCCTTCGCCGCCGACTTATTTTCCGATCGCCGTCTGGCAACCGCTCAGGACGACCGACTTGGTCGCAAAAGACGGAGAAACGGATATAGTTCATAGGCATTGCTTAAAGCCGGGGGAACATCAAAGCAATCCTGAAAGTTTAAGACGGAATTCGCCGTTTGCCAGGATTGGACCATCGGGTGCGCGCCGGACGAAAGCGATGGTTTCGGCGCAAATCATCGGGATTCCGCCCTGTGTTGAAAGCGTGCCGTAATGCCGATTGGTGAGAATGGATTTTAGTCGCGGATTGGGCGGGCAAGCCAATCCATAGCGCAAAGAGACAATGGGCAGTTCAATAGGCTGCGCTGGATTGATGAACTCAATGCTGTCATCGTAAATGTTGATGCGCGCCTGGCGGTCGCGCGCGCTTAAATCCCTGTGAGCAAGGAAATTGGTCAGAGCTTCGATCACCGCGCCTTGATGATAATTACCCCGTCCGGCGATGAGGGGAACAGTTGTTTCGAGGGCTTGCGCAGCATCGGCTTCCAGGCTTTTGCGTGATGGGCGCACGTCCCACAAATCCACGTAACGTTTGATGAAGTTGAGCGCGCCATCGAATTGCCGCAGCAGATTGCCGTGTAAATGCACCCGCTCAATGATCGGCGACGAATGACCGTTTTTGTGATTGCCGCTGAATCGTGTCAATTGAATGTCGGCGCGCGGCATTAACTGCACCAGGCGCTCGTTCAATCCGAACAATATCAGTCCGCCTGCCGTCGGCAGCCAGTCTTCGCCGATTTTGACTGCCAATCCCATATCGCGCAGCACCGTGTCATTTGGATAGCCTTTCGACGTTTCGCCCCAATAGCCAGGATTGACGCCGCGTACATAACTCCACAGCAGCGACTCATCAATGTCTTCTTCGATGTGTGCCTGTAAGACAGGCACTTGCTCGAAATGAACCAAGTGTTTTTCGTGGAAGAGTTTGGACAGTTCTTCGCGGGTGGTTTCGCGTTTGATGGCACCTTCGCGCAGGTAAAAACGGTCGTCCAGCGTGCGGTGCGGGCGATTGTCGGCTTCGACTTCCAGAACGACGACGCGGCGTCCGCTGTCGAAAGCGACTTTGTTGATGTACGGAAAGATTGGCGGCTGAATCTGGTGCGCGCAGATGTCGCGCAGTTGTTCTTCGACGCTTTCAGGGTCGTCCACGCCTTCAATGCGCAATTGATCGTTGACGCCGAAGACGATCACGCCGCCGTCGGTGTTGGCCAGTGCGATGATTTCGGCAATCATCTTTTCGACGTTGCTGAACCGGACTTTGAGTTCAAGGTAAGTATCTTCGCCGCCGCGAATCAGGCGCACCAACTCGGTACGCGTGATTGCCGGGGCGGGAAGATCAATTTGATAAGCTTGATAGGAACGATCCGAACCGAATTGCCGGCGCGGGCGCTGAGTGCTGTGATGGCGTTTACGAGACATCGCGGTGGCAGTTTGAGCGGTTTTATCGCGCTCGGGTTATGGCAATACATTGCCGCCGGAATCAGGAAACGAATGAGAGGCGACGGCTTGTCTTCACACCGCCTTCGCCCTCGTTTTATGAAGCCCGCATCCCTGGCGAAAAGGGTTAAGCGCTTTTCGCTTTGTCTTTCTTGTCGTCTTCGGCTTCGGC
>CAZRXE010001766.1:0-2294 GCA_964603695.1 uncultured Heliomicrobium sp. | reverse complement strand
GCATTCTGATGTCGGGAATGTTTCTAAAATCCGCCATCCAGCGCGGCGCGGCAGCGGTGTTGAAGAATCTGCAGGCGATGACGATTTTGTGCTGCGCATTGGCCGAAGCGGCAGGCATCGCCGGCTTGATCTTTTACTTATTGAGCGGCGATTCACAATACAGTTGGCGGCTTGGCGTCGTCAGTTTGTTTTTGATTGCTTATAGCTTTCCGCGACGAGGCGAATGGGAACGCGCCGTGGCCGAAAGCTCCAAAGCCGGAAGCGATCAGGCACAGGCCGCATAAATTCAAGTCAATCCCCTGCACCCGGTTTGGAGAAGGAATGATTTCAATGACAAAAAGAGTAAATGCAGTTTGGATTGGCCTGTTGGTGTTGCTGATGATGCCGGCAATATCTTCGGCGGCGTTGGCGCGACAACAAAACCTCAACTCTTCCGCCAACCCGGACAAAGCCGCTGAGTCCAAGCGCCGCCAGCAAGCCTATCTGCGTTACCTGGAAGCGCAACGCCTGAAAGGCGATGCGCAGCGGTTGCGCAGCAATCAGCGATTGTTGGATGAAGCCATCCGCGCCTATAAGGAAACCATACAGCTTGATCCGACCGCCGCCGAACCCCACATTGATCTGGGCGAAATTTATTTCTTCTATCTCTCGCAGCGTCCGCTGGCCGAACGTGAAGCTCAGGAAGCCATAAGGCTGGAACCGAAAAGCGTTGGCGGGCATTTGCTGCTGGCGCGGATTTACGTTTACACGGCGCGAATGGAGAACAATCCGCGTTCGCTGTTTCTGGATCGCGCCATACGCGAATACGAAACCGTTGCCGAACTGGAACCGCAGCACGCCGAAGCCTGGGCTTTTCTTTCCGAGTTGTACTCAATGAAAAACAACACGGAAAAACAAATCGCCGCGCTGGAAAAATGGGCCGCCTCGCCGATCCCCACCGAACAGTTCTTCTATCAAACGGTGATGAACGCGGAGTTGACGCCGGATCGCGCCTACTACCAGCTTTCGCAACTTTATCTGGATCAAAACAAAAAGCGCGAAGCCATTGACGCCGCGCGCCAGGCTTATGAAGGCAATCCGGAAGTCAGCGATTACGCGCGCAATCTCATCAGCATTCTGCGCGTCGCCGGCAGCAGCGCCGATGAAATACGCATTTACAACCAGTTGATGCGCAGCGTCGCCAGTCCCGCGCTGATTGCTGGATTCGGTTCGGCGCTGATTCGCGCCGGGCGTTACGCCGAAGCCGTCGAACGATTGCGCGAAGTCGTCAAGCAGGACGCGACCAACGCCGGCGCGGTCGGATTGCTGGCCCTGGCGCAACGCCGCGCCGGTCAACGCCTACAAGCCGCCGAAACGCTCAAAGCCGGACTGGCCAAAGTCGAAGCCGGCACGCGCACCGATCTGGCGCTGGAACTGGCGCAAACTTACGAAGAGTTGGGCCGCAACGAAGATGCCATCGCTCAATACGAACAATCCTTCGAGTACTTCGCCGGCAAAAACGCGCTGACCGCCGCCAACACGCCGCTCTTCAACGAAGTCGCCAACCGGCTGGCGCGCATTTATCGCCGCGTCGGCAACCAAACCAAGCTGCAAACGCTGTTGACACGCACGCGGCGTCTGGTGGATGAACACAATCCAGTGGTCGAACTCATCACCATCGAAGGTCTGCGCGAAGACGGCAAACGCCGCGAAGCCCTGGAGTTGATTCGCGCCGCCATTCGGCGCTTTTCGGACGACCGCTCGCTGAAGTTCACCGAGGCCCTGTTGCTGGGCGAATTGAACCGCCACGCGGAAAGTGTTGAACTGCTCAGCGCCATGCTCGACGGCCATCCCGAAAACGCCACCGAAGACGCAGTCATCTACCTAATGCTGGCCGGCGTTCACCAGCCAAACGGCAAATTGAAAGAAGCCGAAGAAGCCGTCCGCAAAGCCATCGCGCTGAACCCGGAAGACCCTGAAGCCGTCATTCAACTGAGTTCAATTCAAGAGAAAGCCGGCAACCTGGAAGCGGCGGAAAAAGGTCTGCGCGAATTGCTGCGACACCAACCGGACAATGCCACGGCGCTGAACAATCTGGGCTATTACCTGTTGGAACGAACCGCCAACCACCAGGAAGCTTTGAAACTGATTGAACAGGCGCTGGCCATCGAACCTGTCAATCCCAGCTTTTTGGATAGTCTGGGCTGGGCGCATTTCAAACTCGGCAATTTGGAGAAAGCCCGCGAAAGCCTGGAAAAAGCCGCCGCCTACTCCCGACGCAGCGCCACCGTCCACGAACATCTGGGCGACGTAAT
>CAZRXE010001765.1:0-4601 GCA_964603695.1 uncultured Heliomicrobium sp. | reverse complement strand
TCAGAGGCTTTTTATTTGCAGGCAATCGCCGCCTGGGGCTTGCTTGCGTGGCGTTTTTTGCGTGGTGTATCATCCGCCCCGCTTCCCAACATTCACATTGCCCGGCTTTCCAGCGAATAGCAGACAAGCGGGCGCGGGTTTCAACAGATCGTCAACAGGCTAAGCCTTTAAGGAGCCGGATCAATGTCCATTCGCAGCAAACTGACGCTGGTCACTCTGTCCGCATTCATCGCCCTTTACTCAGTCGTCGGCGGAATGCTTTCCCATTCGAACAATCCGCTGGTGCGTGCGCTGGCCGATCCTGGGCCGTATGCACAGTTGCGGATTTTTGAAGATGTCGTTCGCCACATCGTCAACGAATACGTGGAAAAACCTGATTTGGAGAAGGTTCGCATCGGTGCTTTGCGCGGGCTGACCGATGGACTGGATCCGTTCAGCGCCTACTTGCTGCCGGCGCAAGTCAAGGAATACCAATCCGGCAAACTCAACACGGATTTTACGGGAATGGTCATCGGCCAATATTCCAACTTCGCTTATGTCATTGCCGTGGTGCCGAGTTCTCCGGCGGACAAGGCGGGGATTCGCGTCGGCGATGTGATCGAATACATTGACGGCCACGCCACGCGCGACCTGGATTTGTTTGATGTACGCTCGTTGTTGACCGGCGTGCCGGGCTCCAGCATTGAATTGGTGCTCATCAATCGTAAAACCGACAAGATCAAACTGGTGCGCGGCGCGGTTCAAGCGCCGATGCCGGAAGTGAAGACGCTTGAACAGCAAGTCGGCTACGTCAAAGTGCCGATCCTCGGCAAGGGCCAATCCGAAGCCGTTGCAGCGGCGATCAAAGACGCTGTTAAAAAGGGCGCGAAATCCATCGTGCTTGACTTGCGCGGTTCGGCGGGCGGCGATTTGAAAGAAGGCGTGGCGGTGGCGGATTTCTTCCTGAAGTCAGGAACCATCGCCAAGTCCGTTGGCCGCAAAGACAAATTGCTGGCGACTTATGAAGCCAAACCGGATAACGATCTGACCGAATTGCCCGTTGCCGTCATCATTGATCGCACCACCGCCGGCGCGGCGGAAGTCGTGGCCGCCGCGATTTTGGAGAATCAGCGCGGCGATGTGGTGGGCGAGCGCACCTTGTTCGGAATGGGTTCGGAACAAGAACTGTTTCCGCTGGATGACGGTTCGGCGCTGCTGCTGACCGTGGCGCGCTACGCTTCGCCGACCGGGAAGTTTTTCATGACCGACGGCGTAGTGCCGAACGTCGAAGTCAAACGCGCCGATCTGGCCGATGTGAACGAAGACGGCGATCAACCCAGACCGAATCAGTCGCGTCAGGGCAATACGCCCGAAGGCGCTCCGCCGGTGGTCGTGGCGCCCAAACCCACTGAAGATTTGATGCTCAAGAAAGCGTTGGAAGTTCTGACCAGCGGCACGAAGGCCAAACGCCGCGCGGCGTAATCTGAAAAGTCGAAGTAACCGGAATGTAATGGCCGGCGCGGGGATGCTCCCTTCGCCGGCCATTTTTGCTTTCAACCCAAAGGGAGGTGACGTGATGGAAAAACTCGCAATTCGATTGTTTTTGTTGGCCGCTTTCGGCAGCAGTTTGATGTTCTGCAACGCAGCGTTCGCGCAGCAATTGTTTGAACCCGCCGCCGGCAAACTCAACGAATTCGTGCTGGATGGAACCGAATCCTGCGTCGAAATCAAAAGGGGAAGCAGTTCCGTTCGCCCAGCAGTTTCCGCCGTAACGAACGTCGCCAATTACAGCAATCGCCTTGCGCCTGGAGGATTGGCGGCAGTTTGGGGGCTGCGGTTTGCCGAAGTCGGCGAAGAACACATAGCGCCCGCCGCGCCGTTTTCCCGTTTGCTGGGTAGAGTGCAAGTGTTGTGGCGTGCCGCAGATTGGGACGGCATGATTTCCGGCGCAAGCAATCGCT
Organism: uncultured Heliomicrobium sp.; assembly: GCA_964603695.1. Taxonomy (GTDB): domain Bacteria; phylum Acidobacteriota; class Blastocatellia; order RBC074; family RBC074; genus RBC074. Next base: position 2,661 of record CAZRXE010001765.1, on the reverse strand, counting down.
GCGGCTGGCGCGCCGCGCCGTTGCTTTATGTCGGCCCGGAACAAATCAACTTCCAAGTGCCGATGTTTTATTACAAACCGTTTTCCGAAGAAGAAGGCAACGGCTACGGACGCTTTTCCAACTTTGAAGGCCGCGAATACGAATTCATCGTGCTGCGGTTGCTGCCGGACGGGATTACCCGCGTCACCTCAAACACCTTCACGCTGAAGGTCAATTCTCACGCGCCGGAGTTTTTCAGCAACGCGGTGCTTGAATATCCGTCGTGGCAGGTTCCGACGGAAATCGCGCCCGGACAGACGATGGTTGCCTACCTCACCGGCCTCGGAAAAATCTCCGATCACGAACCCGAAGGCTTTCCGCCTCCCAATCCGCCGTGGACGACTTCCTTTCCTACTTACGTCGAATACCGAACCAACTTCGGCACGCGACTGCTTCGCGCAGGGTATCAGTTCGCGGGCCGCGCGCCGGGTTTTGTCGGCGTGGATCAAGTCAATTTTCTGATTCCGTTTTTGCCGGTCGGATTTGGCCAGCCTGTTTCCATTCACATTTGCACCGGCGCGGACAATGCGAATCGGTGCAGCGAAAAGGGTATGACTTTCTTTTATCGCGCGCCGTAGACAATCAATTGAATGAAACGGAAACAGCCGCTGACACCCGATTACAAGCGATAGTACCGACGGATCAATGTTCAAGGAAAACCGGTATCGGAGTGCATCATTGAGGAGCGGCGCTAATGACGAGTTTCTTTTTCGATTGATGACTGCGGTTGACCAGCCGGAGTATACGCTTGCGCCACTTGCGCGAAGAACGCAGCCAGTTTTACTTCATCCAACCTGCCGTCGGTGCGCACGCCGCTGCACAAATCCAGTCCGAAAGGTTCGACTTCGCGAATGGCTTCGGCGACGTTTTCAGCTTTCAATCCGCCGGCCAGGAAGATTGGTTTGCCGACGGCGTCGCGAATGCGGCGGCTGATTGTCCAATCGTGCGTGCGGCCCGTGCCGCCAAGCTCTTTGACCGCCAATGACTGATTGCCGGAATCGAGCAGCAGCGCGTCCACTTGCGGCGCTAGGCTTTGGGCTTCGGCGATGGAATCTTCGCCCGCGACGTGAATGACCTGCACCAGCGCAATGCCGGGCAAAGCGCGGCGCAGGTCGGCGTAAGTGCCGCGTTCCAGCCGGTCAACCAGTTGCAGCGTGTTGGTGCGCAAACGGCGATGCTGGGCGATGATGGATTCGGCGTCCTGTCGGCTGGTCAGCAAAAACGTGGCGATGGGCGGCGGCACGCGGGCGGCGATTTCGGCGATTAACTCTTCGTCAATCACGCCGGGGCCGCTCGGCATGGCCGAAACCAGACCGAGCGCCGACGCACCGTAACGAATCGCCAACTCGGCTTCGGCCACGCTACTGATACAGCAGATTTTGATGCGGGGTTTGATAGTCATCAGACTCACCGTTCTTCTTCAATCGCGGTTTTGATTTCTCGTAACGCATTGATTTCGGCATCGTGGGTTCCACGGCCTCGTTCCAGCATTTCGAGCATAAAATCCAGTTGACCGGTAACGGCGTTGAGCGACTTCAGATCGGCCTTGCCGCGAAGGGCTTTGCGGTAAGACTTCAGCAGGTCTTTGACCTTTTCGTCATTGCCCAGTTCGCCATCGAGCAGCAGGCGCAGCAATGTCGCGTTCGGCAGATGCAGACGCTCCCGCGTCACATCGTTGGATTTCAAGTCGGCGGCGACTTCCAACACTTCATCCAAGTAGTTGCCGATTTCCGCCAGCGATTCCTGCATTCGTTTGGTGTCTTTGGTGCGGGCAGTGGCGAGCGTAGCCAGCAGAGTTTCCACCACTATCCAGTTCAGCGCCGGCGCTGGATTCAGACGACCTTTTTTCAAATCGGCTTTTTGCGTGGCTTCTTTGAAGTGTTTGGCGGCTTGCTTCAGATTGGCTTCGACGTTGCCCAGCACCTGCGCGCGGCGCTGGTAATGAGTGCCGAAGAGCGAGGCCAGTTCAGACGTAGGATTCAACTGCTCCAGCTTTTCCAGCAAATTCAGCGATTCGTCCAGCAAGTCCTTGGGTTGAACCGGCGCGGGCTTATCGTCGCCGGCTTTGACTTTCTTGCCGGCGTTCGCCTGATGAAGCTGTTTGGCGTAAAGGCCTAGCAGATTGGCGTGTTGCTGAATCTGTTTCAAGCTGATGGTCGAGACTTCGTTTTTGCAGGCGTTGTCATAAAACTTCCGGCTTTCCTCAAATTCGTCGAGCGACCCCCAGGCGTCGCCCAGAATGCCCAACATTTCAGCGTCTATCCAGGCTGTCGGCATCGAATCGTAAATCGCTTCCAGACGGCTGCGCAGAATCTTGCGGTAACTGGAATCGGCTTGTTTGGCCTGTTCGGTGGCGCGGCGCAATTCGTCTCGGTATTCGCGCGGCGAGAAATAGCGTTCGGATTTCTTGTCCGCAGACTTGCTGCCACTCGGACGATCCAAAATGAAGTCAGGGTCGCCGTAGCATTGATACGCGCCCCAGGTGTTGGTTTGCGGATGATCGCGGTAAGTGCGGCTGCGCGCCGTTTTGACCGCGTCGCCGAAGCGCATGTTTTCGAGCAAGCATTGATAAAAGACTTCGGCGAAGGTTTTGGCCGCGTCGTCGTTCACTTCCCAACCGGC
>CAZRXE010001764.1:0-4420 GCA_964603695.1 uncultured Heliomicrobium sp. | reverse complement strand
AAGCTACTGCGCGTTTTGGAAGAGCGAAAAGTGCGCCGCCTGGGCAGCGCCAAAGAAGTCCCGGTGGACGTGCGAGTGCTGGCTGCCACCAACAAAGACCCGCACGAAGCCGTCCGCAGCGGCGAATTCCGCGAGGACCTGCTTTACCGCCTGAACGTCATACACATCAGACTGCCCCCCTTGCGCGAACGCCGTGAAGACATTCCGCTGCTGACCGAATTCATCGTCAAAGACCTGAGCCAACGCCACGAACGCCCGACCAAACTGGTGTCTTCGGAGGTGCTGGAAATCTTTTCGCGTTATCCCTGGCCTGGCAACGTCCGCGAACTACGCAATGTGGTCGAACACGCCGTCATCGTCTGCGACAGCCAGCGCATCGAAAAACAGCACCTCTCGCCGCAAATGTTCGACGGTCGCTCGCTGAAAAACGAAGACTCCATCACGCTACCCGTACCGATTTCGTTGGACGAAGCCGAACGCCAGTTGATCTTGAAGACACTCATCAAAACCAACAACAACAAAACCCGTGCGGCGGATTTGCTCAACATCAGTTTGAAAACACTGCACAACAAGCTGAAGGCATATCGCGAAGAGAACGATGACTAGGCCGTGGATTGAAAGACGACCGCAGCCTTGATTGACTGAAAATCAGAGTTTGTTGGCGTGGCGTGGCCTGACCGGGCAAAGTCAGGCCGCGCGTTTTGTTTATTTGCTACGTAGTTTGTAACGACGACTGAAAACGCTGACGGTATCGGTGATTTCGAATTCGATGATGCCGTTGGCGTCGCAGGAATACACTTCCTTGACCGGATTGCCGAAGCCATTGCCGCGAATGATTGGCGCTTCCTTCAGCCCATTTTCAGACTGCAACGCAGAATCGAAGGGAAAAACTATTTCATCCCACGGGGCGAGGTCGCCTTGCGGCTGTCCCGTTTCGCTGACGCGGCTGCATTCCAGGTAGCGAAAATCGCCTATGTTGTGCTTCGGAATGTAGCGTCGCACGCGCGTCAGCGGCGGTTCGTCCGTGGCGGGCAGCGGCGTGTCTTTTTCAAACAGCGCATCGAAGACGACTTCCTTGCCGGCCTCCAATTCGCGCCAGACGCCGAAATGCCGTGTGAAGCGTTCGCGCAGTTTGTAGCCTGCGTCTGTGTCCGCCGCGATGGCCAGACCGATAGCCGTGGCCGCGTGCGGGTAAGGCGAACGCCGCACTTGTCGCCCGTATTTTTCGCGCAGCAGCCGCGCCACCAGCGGCAAATCGCTGGAACCGCCGACCAGATAAACTGCCGCCGTTTCGTGCAGATCGAAGCCGGCTTCGCGCGCGGACTTTTCCATTACCTGCTCCATCGCTTCAATCGTGCTTTCAATCAGCGGGCGGCATTCTTCGTAAAAATCGCCGACCGGAATGGTGACTTCGCCCGCGCCTTCCACGCCCAGTCCAAGATCAATCGTGATGCGGCGTGTGTTCGGATGCAGGCTTTCTTTTTTATGGCGACACTCTTCCAGCAATCTGAGCAGCGCGGCGTCGGGCAGTTCTTGCAGGTCAGCCGCTTTCATTGCCAGATCGAGCAGAATGATGTCGAAGTTGTCGCCGCCGAGTTTGGCTATGCCTTCGCTGCTCAGCACTTCGTGATCGCGTTCGACCAGATTGATGACGGACGAATCAAAGGTTCCGCCGCCCAGATCGTAAACGACTAAAGTTTCGCGTTTTGCCGTGCCGGTGGTGGAAAGCAGATGCGCGTATTCGATGCCCGCCGCCGAAGGTTCGTTCAACATTCCGCGCACCGCGAAGCCTGCGCGGCGAAAGGCTTCCAGCGTCAGAAAGCGTTGATTGCTGTTGGCATTCGCCGGTACGGAAATCATCGCTTCCAAGTCCTTGCCGCGTTTCAACCGCAGATTGGAGCGCGCGAGCAAATCCCGCCGCAACGCGGTCAGGAAACTGGTCAGCAGCTCCAGCGCCGTCAATCGCGACTCCCCGATTTCGATTTGATCCTCCGGCCCGATGGCGGTCAACAGCCTTTTGAACGAGCGCAACATTTGCCATTTGGCATCGCCTTGTTTTTGCAGGGCGTCGAAACCGAAGACGATTTCCCCTTCGCGCGCGGCGGCGACTGAGGGATACCATTCCAATGTATCGGCGTCTTCGGGTTGAAAACTGATGACAGGGTAATTGCCGCGATCTACTGCCGCGACAACCGTGCGAGTGGTTCCAAAATCAATTCCTAGTAACATGGTTTTGTGTTTTTTCTGATTGACGTGTGGCCAGCAGGCCACTTATTTCGGAAATGAAAGTAGTGCAGGTCTGTCCTACAATCAACTCACCGCCAATCGGTTTCGCACTTATCGGGGTTTCTCCTTCCCACCGCATACTTTTTTGACTTTCGCGTCTTTGAGGCAGAAATTTCTTTGACGCCGTTATAGCCTCTTACGTAATATGTGTTTATGGCAAATATAAACTCACAAAAGTTCGACCGTGAATTGAAAAAGGGAGGCGCGGAATTGCTGGTGCTTTCCTTACTGGAAGCGCGTCCGCGTCACGGCTACGAAGTTCGCAAGCTGATCGAAACCCGTTCGGACGGCGTGTTGAAGTTCAACGCCGCCTCGCTCTATCCGCTGCTGTACCGGCTGGAAAAGCGCGGCTGGATCGAAGGCAAATGGGTGGAAAAAGCCGGGCAGCGGCGGCGGCGCTATTACAAGTTGACCAAAGACGGCAAGAAAGTGCTTTCGGCGCAACGCAGCATCTGGCAATCCTTTGTGGCGGCCATCAACCGCGTGACGGGGTTGGAAGGTGCCTGACTGGAAACCGGAAATTAGACAACGACTGGCCGGGTTGCGGCTTGTGCCGTTGCGTGAAATCGCCATTGTCGAAGAACTCTCGCAGCATCTGGACGACTGTTACGAAGAGTTGCTCAGTGGCGGAGCGACGGAAGCCGAAGCTCGCAGGCAAACGCTGGCGGAATTGCGCGGCGGCGAATTGCCGGCGCGCGAACTGTGGTGTGTGGAACGGCAGACTGCACCGGAACTCATCCTTCCTGAAACCAATTGGAGAACGAAAATGATTGCAGACCTGTGGCAAGACTTGTGCTTCGGTGCGCGAATGCTGCGGAAGCAGCCCGGCTTCACCTTGATTGCGGTGCTGACGCTGGCGCTTGGTGTCGGTGCGACGACTGCGATTTTCAGCGTGGTCAATGCCGTTTTGTTGAACCCCCTGCCTTACCGGCAGGCCGAGCAGTTGGTCGCTGTTTCGTTCAACGACAATGAGGGCACATTTGGCAACACGGGCTATACGACCTTTGTGGACTGGCAGGCGCGCGCGCAATCCTTCGAGCAACTGGCGCTCATCCGTTCGTGGGGCGGCACGCTGACCGGACAAGGCGAGCCAGAAAATATAAACGGGCTGCGCGTCACGCCGGAGTATTTCAAGATGCTGGGTGTTGCGCCCGCGGTCGGTCGAGACTTCGGCGCAGATGAGAATCGGCCTGACCGTCGCTTCGTCGTCGTACTCAGCCACTCGCTGTGGCAGCGGCGTTTCAACGCCGACCCGCAAGTCGTTGGCAAACCTATAACGTTAAGTGGACAAACCTTCACTGTCATCGGCGTTATGCCGCTGGAATTCACCGACCTGCTGGCGGCGAATTTTTATCAGCCGGCGGAGGTCTGGGCGGTATTAGGGTACGACGTGGCGCAACCGTGGGCCTGCCGTTCGTGCCAACACTTGAAAGCTTTCGGAAGATTGAAGCCGCCTGTCACGCCGACACAGGCGAGTGCGGAGATGAATTCGTTGGCGGCGGTCATGCAGCGCGAACATCCGCAGGAATACCCGGCGGCAAGCGCCGTGGTTTTGGGATTACAAGAGCAATTCACAGGCAAATTACGTCCGGCATTGTACCTATTGCTGGGAGCAACAGTCGTTGTCTTGCTAATTGCCTGCGCGAACGTCGCCAATCTATTGCTGGCGCGGGCAACCGGGCGGACGCGCGAAATGGCCGTGCGCGCGGCATTGGGCGCGAGCCGTGGGCGCATCATGCGGCAATTGATGGTTGAAAGCTTGTTGCTCGCCGGGTTTGGCGCGGCGGCTGGGATCTTGCTGGCTGTCTGGGGCGTCAAGTTGCTGATGGCGCTGAAACCAGCGACGGTGATGAAACTGCAAACCGTGGCGATTGACGGGCGAGTGTTGGGGTTTGCGGCGGCGGTCGCATTGTTGACCGGATTACTGTTCGGCCTGGCTCCCGCGTGGCAAGCCGCGAAACCCGAGCTTCACTCCGCACTCAAAGCGGGCGAGCGCACTGTGATTGGCGGCGGTCGTTTGCGCAATGCGCTGGTCGTGACGGAACTCGCGCTGGCGCTGGTCTTACTAACGGGCGCGGGTTTGCTGGTGAAAAGTTTCGTTCGCGTACTCAATGTACCGCCGGGCTTTGAGGCC
>CAZRXE010001763.1:0-2541 GCA_964603695.1 uncultured Heliomicrobium sp. | reverse complement strand
CGGGTAACCGCGCTTCTCAATCTCACACAACAACGGCTGCTGGTTCGACTGCGTCTTGCGATAGATCGGAAACCGGAAATACGGCAACCCCACGAGCTTCGATTCGCCCGCGTTCTTGCGCTTCATAAACTCGCTGGCTTTGAATTGCAGAAAGAGCGGATAACCTTTCGGCAAGGCTTCAGAGTCATTCTCCGCCTTCACCTTCTTTCGCTTTTTCTCCGTTCCCGGCAAAGGCGCGTCCGTCGGCAAATAGCCGTAGCCGCGCATCAGTTCGTGCGTCAAAACAAACCCGTAGGCGAATTCCGAGACTTTTCGTTTCATTGGCTTTGCTCAATCAAGACCAGTTGGCCAACCAGATGACGTTTGAAAACGTTGCGCCGACAGCGTTCACCAGCCTTTCATCCGCCGTCACGAACCGACACCCGATGCGCAAACTCAACGCCAGATAAAGCGAGTCGTAAACAGTTCGTTTGTAAGTGACCGCGAGCCGGTAAGCATCATCAAGCAGAGCGGCGTTTGAGGTGACGGCAAAATTCAGTTGTTGGAAGTTTGCCAGGGCAAGTTCGGCATCGTTTGCAGGCAGCCCTTGAAAGAGATGCTTTTTCCAGACGATGTTCCCAAACTCGGCGTAAATCACTTCAGGCGCAAGAAATGTCAGCGATCCTTGATCGTGTGCGAGCAGAATCTGATCCGCTTCCGCCGATAGGGATTCAGGCACGAACCATTTAATTGCGACGCTGCTGTCCACAACCAGATCAATCATCAACGCCCCCGGTCTTCCCGAATCAGTTCCGTGCTGTCCGGCATCTGGCCCTGTTTCGCTCTTATCCGCTCGCGCAATTCTCTTATCTCGCTTACGACTTTATGCCGCCGGAGAATTTCAGATTCGCGCTCTTCCCAGGTTTCAATTAACTGCTCGATGCTGACGCCGCGCAGTTGCGCTTCCGCTTGCAACCGACCGTAAAGAACGTTTGAAATTGTCAGCGTCTGTTGTTCCATAAAACCTCCATTGGCAGATGCCTACTAACTGAATTGCTCCAAAAACCGCACGTCATTTTCATACAGCAGCCGAATATCATCCAGCCCATACATCAACGCGCAGAGCCGATCCAGTCCCAAACCGAAGGCGAAACCGCTGAACTCTTCAGGATCAATGCCGACCACGCGCAGCACGTTCGGATGCACCATTCCCGACCCGCCCATTTCGATCCAGCCGGAGCCTTTGCAGACGCGGCAACCGCCGCCGCCGCATTTGAAGCAGGTGTAATCAATCTCCGCGCCCGGTTCGACGAAAGGAAAATACGACGGACGGAAGCGCGTTCGCGTTTCCGGGCCGAACAGGCGGCGAACGAATTCTTCGACCGTGCCTTTCAAATCGCCGAGCGTGATGCCGTGATCAATCAGCAGCCCTTCGACTTGATAGAACATAGGATTGTGCGTGGCGTCAGGCGTGTCGCGGCGGAAAACGCGGCCCGGAGCGGCGACGCGCAAAGGCGGCCCCTGCTGAATGCGCTTCTGCATGGCGTGAATCTGCATGGTCGAAGTTTGCGACCGCAGCGCCAGATGTTCGCTCAAGTAAAAGGTATCTTGCGGGCTGCGCGCCGGATGGTTTTCCGGGATGTTCAGCGCGTCGAAGTTAAAGAAGTGCGTTTCGATCTCCGGGCCGTCTTCGATTTCGTAGCCCATTGAAACGAAGATGTCTTCAATTTTTTGCCGCAGCAGCGTGATCGGATGCAGATGGCCAGCTTGAATGCGGCGACCAGGCAAGGTCACGTCAATGCGCTCTTTGGTCAGTTGTTCGGCTTCGCGTTTGGCGGCGAAATCGCCGAGCAATTTATCAATCGCCGCTTCGACGGAAGTCTTCAGTTCGTTGAGTTGCGCGCCCAGGGTTTTGCGCTCTTCGGGCGAAAGCTTGCCGAGCGTTTTCATCTCGGCGGTCAGCAAACCGCTTTTGCGGCCCACCCAGCGGTCGCGCAGCGAAGTGGCTTCGGCGTCGGTGGCGACAGCGGCCAATTCGCGGTCGAAATCCCGGCGCAGTTGTGTGATGCGATCAGACATAAATTTTCCGAAGTAAACAAAAACCCAAGACTCGAAGGGCTTCAGGCTTCGGGTCTTGGGTCTTGGAGTGTCTTCAACCGGCTTTCACAAAGCCGATTTACGCTGCTTTTTTATCCGCCGATTCCAAAGCCTTCTTCACCGAATTTGCCAACTCGGTAAACGCTTCCGGCTGGTTGACGGCCAGGTCGGCCAGAATCTTGCGATCCAGATCAATGCCCGCGACTTTCAAGCCGTGCATGAACTGGCTGTAATTCAGTCCGTTCAAACGCGCCGCCGCGCCGATACGAACGATCCACAGCGAACGATAATCGCGTTTTTTGATTTTGCGGCCCACGTAGGCGAATTTCAGCGCGCGTTGCACGGATTCGCGCATCGAGCGATACAGTTTACTTTTTGTCCCACGATAGCCTTTTGACAGTTTCTCTAGCTTTTTGCGCTTTTCTAAGCGTTTGGGTCCACGTTTTGCGCGAGGCATAAGCCCTC
>CAZRXE010001762.1:0-5404 GCA_964603695.1 uncultured Heliomicrobium sp. | reverse complement strand
CGTGGACGAAATGCGCAAGGAAGTGATCCTGCACACTTCGCACGGCGACATCACAGTCGCGATGGAACCGGAGCTTGCGCCCGAACACGTCCGCAATTTCCTGAAACTGGTGCAAACAGGCTGGTACGACCACACGCCTTTTCATCGCATCGTGCCGAACTTCGTCATTCAAGGCGGCATGGGTTCGGGACGCGGCGGGAACAAGGTTCATTACGCCGACAAATGGGTGCGCCCGCTGAAAGGCGAATTCAGCCAGACGCGCAAACACATTCGCGGCGTCCTTTCAATGGCTCGCACGGATGATCCCAACTCCGCGCTCACTTCGTTTTTCATAGTGCTTGCGCCCGCGACGAATCTGGACGGCAAGTATTCGATCTTCGGCAAAGTGGTTGACGGATTCGAGACGCTCGACCGCATCGAAAAACTCCCACGCGGCGCGGACGGTCAAACTCCCACCGAGCGCGTCGAACTGATCGAAGCCGCTATCAAACCATAGGAATGAATTGAAAAGAATCCAGCCACAGAGGGCATAGAGAACACGGAGGGATTTCAGATGCCTAAATGTTCTCTGTGTCATCTGTGATCTCTGTGGCTGGACACAGGAAAGAGGCTGCCAGTGATTCGGAAAACTATTTTTGTCGTCACGTCTTTGTTATGGCTTTCGATTTCCGCCTGGGCACAAAGTCCGCCCACGGAAACGCCCGCAACCACGCCGCGCATTTCCTCGCAGGAAGAAATCAGCGCCGAATTCAACGCCGTTCCCTGCAAAAACAAAGACCGCCTGGCCGCCGTCAAAGCCTTGTTTGAAAAGATGGGCGCGGCGTCAGAAGAGATCAGCGTCGAAAAAGCTGGCGGCGTGGAAAACGTCTTGGTCAGAATTGCCGGGACTGTCGCCGCCGAGGAAAAAATCGTCATTGGCGCGCACTTCGACAAAACCGCAGACGGTTGCGGCGCGATTGATAATTGGACTGGCATCGTTTCTATCGCCCACATTTACCGCACGATGAAATCCCTGAAGCCGAACCGGACGCTGATCTTCATCGGCTTCGGCGAAGAGGAAAAAGGAACCGTCGGTTCCCGCGCGCTGGTGGACAAAATCAAAAAGGAAGAAGTCGCCAGTTACTGCGCAATGATTAACATAGACAGTTTGGGCATGACCATTCCGCAGGCCGCCGACAATCTGTCCGGGAAAAAAATGATCGAAGTCACTGCCGACGTTGCCCGGCAAATGGGGATAGAGTTCACGCACGGCAAAATCGAAGGTGGCAGTGACTCCGGAACTTTCCTCTACAAAAAGATTCCGGCAATCACGATTCATGGCCTCACCACCAATTGGCCTAAAATACTGCACAGTGCCAACGACACCGCCAAAAATGTGAACCTCCAAAGTGTTTATCTGGGCTATCGTTTGGGATTGGGACTATTGGCCAAAGTGGATGAGTCGCCCTGTGATGCATTTCGTGAGGACAAAGACAAAAACGGCAAAGGGAGCAAGGAAAAGAAATGATCCTGGTCATTGATAACTACGATTCATTTACCTACAACCTCGTTCAATACCTCGGCGAACTCGGCGCGGAAGTGAAAGTCGTCCGCAACGATGAAGCCGGCCTCGAAGACATCGAACAACTCGCGCCCGAACGCATATTGATTTCGCCAGGCCCCTGCACGCCGGATGACGCAGGCATTTCGCTGGATGTGGTGCGCCATTTCGCAGGCAAACTGCCTCTGCTCGGCGTCTGCCTCGGTCATCAAGCGATGGGCCAGGCCTTCGGCGGCGAAGTCATCCGAGCGCCTTATCTGATGCACGGCAAAACCAGCCAAATCCTGCACGACGGCAAAGGACTTTTCGCGGGCATAGGCAATCCATTCACCGCCACACGCTACCATTCGTTGATCGTCGAACGTTCGAGCATTCCGCCGGAACTCGAAGTCACCGCCACGACCTCCGACGGGTTGGTGATGGGTCTGCGCCACCGCGAGTTTGCGGCTTGCGAAGGCGTGCAGTTCCATCCCGAATCCATTATGACGACCGAAGGCAAACGACTGTTGGCGAACTTTTTGAAGTTATAGACATCAAGAAAAAGGCGTTCCGTCATTTGCCCAGATCAGAAATCACAAGCGACAGGATTCTCAGGATTTGTCTCAAGATTTTCAGGAACTTCGGCTATTGAAAGCTAAGGTTGATTGGAACTTTAGACAACCGACCGCCAAATCCATCCAAACGACAGCGACAAAGTGAACTCGCTTCTACTTCCAAAGCGCCGCTGCCAGTTTTGCCATTTCCGCCGATTGGCCAGTCGGTAAACCTTCAATCACCAGAACGGATTGATCGCGCAATTGAATGAAAGTCTCGCCATCGGAAGTTTGAAAGCTGCATTCGCGTTCCGTTTTGGTCGTGGTTTTGGCTTGCGGGTAGCGTTTGCGCGTGCGTTCTGCGTAGGCGCGAAAAAACTCTTCGGCGTCTTTGGCGGTGTCCCACTGACTCAGGTGCGCGAGCAGCACCTGACCGGCCTTCGCGTTTTCATAAAGCGTGGTTTGATCGCCGCCCCAGCCTGCCGCCGCCTGCCGCGCGTCTTTCTTGCCGATGAATTCGCTGAGAATCAAAAAATAGCCAAACTCGCCGTTCACGTCAGCGTCAATGCGCTTCCAGTCCGCGCCCAGTTGTTTGGAAATGTCCGGCAATTCCACCTTGATGGGCAGTTCGTTGGCGGCGTACTTATCGAAGTGAAGAATCTGTTCGGTGGATTGCGGCAGGTCAGTGAAAGCTTGCGAAACGCCAGCCCAGCCGCGTTTTTTCAGCACCTCTTGAACGAAGCTCGCGCCGTAAACATAAGGGAAGACCAGCGCTTCGCGCAGCGCCGCCGGCGCTGACAAATACACTTCCTGTTTGTCGCGTTCGGCTTGAGCCAGAGTTTGATCGGCCAGACTGGAAATGGGCGGCAGTTTGCTGATGTCCATTCCCATTGCTTTCAATTGGTGTGCGTACATCAGCGCGGTGGCATCGCCTTCGATCAAGGCGTGAATGGCGGCTTCGCGGTCGCTGTCACCGCGCGGCCATTTTTCAAAGCGGCGTAGATTGAAATGCTGATCCTGCAAGGCGTGCTGAAGTTCATGAACCATGACCGGCTTTTGCTGTTCCAGATCGTTCCAATCGGCCAGAAACAGTTCCTTGCTTTTCGGACGATAGAAGCCCGCGACCTGTTCGGTCATCAACTTAATCATGAACTCGCGGTAGCGGAAATCCTTTGGTGCCAGGCCGTAGGCAATCAACGATTTGTTGGCGGCGTCGAGTTCTTCGGGCGTGCTGGTTTCTTCAAAGCCGCGAATGATTTCCTGTTCGATTTCGGCGCGGGATTTCAGGCCGCTTCTGACCGGCGCAAGCGGTTTCAGGCCGCGCAGATTGCTGACTTCTTCCAGAATTGCGTCCGCGGCGGCGACGATTTCGGCGGCTTTGGCTTTGACCTTTTCCGGGTCGTGTTTCGACGCGGCGGGCTTTCGCGCGGGCTGCTGCGCCATCAGCGCGCTGTGCGCGACAATCAACAAAAGCAACACCAACAAGCTCAGAGTTCGTTTTGACATGCTTGATCCTTTCACGGTAAACAACGATTCAGACGCCCGCGCGCTACCACTTGCGGCACTGGTACAGATCGAGCGGGCAATCTACCATCCGAAAACACCTTTTGAAACCGGGAATCTTGCTGATGAGTTTTGCTGAACAACACGATTGGAGCGAGACGCGGGTGCGCGTACGTTATGCCGAAACTGATCAAGCCGGCGTCGTTTACCACTCGAATTATCTGGTCTGGTTTGAAGTCGGGCGCGTCGAACTGTGCCGCGATTACGGCTTCAATTACCGCGATATGGAAAAAGAAGCGGACGCTTATCTGCCCGTCACCGAAGTTCGCGTGAAGTACCGCGTGCCGGCCAAATACGACGACGAAATCATCATTCGTTCGCGCGTGACTGAACTGCGCAGCCGCGCCATCAAGTTCGCCTACGAAGTTCGGCGCGCCGGCGACGAGGCTTTGCTGGCCGAAGGCGAAACGCATCATATCGTCATGAACGGCCTGGGACGCGCGCGCGCCTTTCCGCCGCAATACGCCGAAATGATGAAAAGCGGAAACGTCTTTGCCCAAACTTCTCGCCAACAGGATTCACAATGAAGAACCTCGGAATCGTTTTGCTGGTCGTTCTCATCGCCTTCTTCCCTGCTCCGACAGCGGCGCAAAACCGCCGCCCGGCTTCCTTCAAAAATGCGCCAGCCGTGCAACTGTGGAGCTTTCGCGAGGATTTCAAGAAGGACGTTCCCGGCACGTTGAAGCGTGTGCGCGAACTTGGCTTTCGTGACGTGGAACTGGCCGGCTATTACGGCCTGACCGCGCGCCAATTCCGCGCCGAACTGGACAAAGCCGGACTGAAAGCCGTCAGCATGCACATCGAATATGAAACGGCGCGCGACAAAATCGAGGAAGTCATCCGCGAAGCAAAAGTTCTGGGCGTGCGCGAAGTCGGCGTGCCCTGGATCAATTCGCCGTTCACCAAAAGCGATTGCCTGCAATCCATCGAAGTCTTCAACCGGGCTGGCGAAAAGCTGTCGGTTGCCGGATTGCGGTTTTTCTATCACCTGCACGGCTATGAATTCGTGCCGAACGAAGGCGAACAAGGGACGTTGTTCGATCTAATGATGGCCAAGACCAATCCGCGTTTTGTCAGCTTTCAATTGGACACCTACCACGCAGCGTATCCGGGGCAAGACCCTGCTCGACTGCTGCAAAAATATCCCGGACGATTTATTTCGCTGCACCTCAAGGACATTCGCCGTGATGTGGCCGGCGACAACTCCGGCGAGTTCCGCGAAGAAGACGCGGTTCCAATGGGTCAAGGCCAGATCAATTGGCCCGAAGTGCTGAAAGCTTCGCGGAAAGAAGGCATCCGCCGCTACATCATCGAAGACGAAACCGCCGCCGTCTGGCAGAACATTTGGCAAAGTCTGAAATACCTGGAAAGCCTCAGCGACTAAGGGCGAATCAGCGAATCACGAACCAAGTGTTTGCGTGCGCGGCGACTTTCGGGCGAATGGTAATGCGATATTGGCGGTCTAATTTCATCCTGATGGGTTTGCCGTCCTGCTCTGCCACTGCTGCTTCGTCGTCCAATCCTGAGTAATAAAGCGGCAAGACAATTTCCTGCTCCAGCGTTTCGTCTCCGGGATTGTAAATCATCGCCAGCCCTTTGATCGGCAGCGCCGGATTGACGTGCAGCACGGCGTCCAGATTGCGTCCATCGGCGCGGCGAACGTGAATCACGTCCGATTCCAAAACGTCCCGATACTTTTTGAACCATGTCACCCACTTAATGACGGCGGCTTTAGTTTCCGGCGAATCGTAAAGGCGCGGGCCGCGAT
>CAZRXE010001761.1:0-4069 GCA_964603695.1 uncultured Heliomicrobium sp. | reverse complement strand
CCAATCAACGCGTCAGAAAGATTGACGCCAAAGGCCTGATCCGTACCATTGCAGGCGACAACACACCCAACAAATAAGCAAAGGCGAAACACAAATGCCCAAATACAAACCCGAAGAATCTGCACTGGCGTTATTGGTCAAGATCGAACGCAAAGCGCCGAATCTGCCGCGTTTTGTCGTCATTCCTGCGGCCTCCGTGGAAAAGTGGGGCATCCGGGAAACAACCGTCGTCGAAGGCATTTTGAGAAGCATGGAAATGGGCCACCGCACCTTGAAACGCTGGGACGATCAACGCTGGTTCATCGAATTGCCGGAACCGCTTTGCAAAAAAGCAGGCGTGGACACAGGCGATTCCGTGACCATCATTTTACGGCTGGCGTCCAACGAACTGCCGGAAGAATTGACCAGGCTGTTAGCAGAAGACGATTCGGCAAAAGCCGCGTGGCAAAAGCTCACATCAGCGCAGCAACGCATGCTGCGTGAAGAAATTACCACCGCCAAACAATCGGCAACGCGACTGCGGCGCGCGCAGCGTGCCTTATGTTCATCGAGTTCCACTGCGCAATAAACAATGTAAAGGAGCGGCAATGCGACACAAGACAAGTGCAAAACTTCTGTTTCTGACCGGCTGGTTGATCGTAACTATTTGGCTTGGCGCAACCTCGTTGCAAGCGCAAAAGCCTGCTCCGAAATCGGCCGATCACCCGGCAGGAGAATTGAATCCGCCTGCCCGCCCGGACAAACAAGCCAGCGACCTGACGCGCGAAGTCGCCGCGAAATTGCCGCAACTTGGCGGCACACAAAAAATCATTCGCCGGAATTTCATTGATGAACATCTGTTTGGTGCGATGGCGCGCGATCAGGTTCCGCACGCGCCACTCACCAACGATTACGAATTCTGCCGCCGCGCTTATCTTGATCTGACCGGACGCATTCCGACCCCGGAACAAATCCGCGCCTTTCTTGAAAGCAAGGCCGCAGACAAGCGCGACCGGTTGATTGATGAATTGATTGACAGCGCGGCCTGGGTGGAAAACTGGGGCTACTGGTACGGCGATTTGGTGCGTGCCTGCGCCAATCGCATCGGCAATCCAACGCTGAAACATTTTGACGCCTGGCTGCGGCAATCAATCAAGGACGACAAACCTTACGATCAATTGGTGACGGAAATGCTGACGGCTTCCGCGCCTAATACCAATTGGATGCCGGACGCTGCCGCTTCGGGCTTTTTGACGCGCTGGCACGTCACAGGCCTGACGATGTACGACGACAATTACGAAGACACGGCGGACGAAATCATCGTCAATTCGGCGCGCCTTTTTCTGGGCGTCAATTACCAGTGCATTTCCTGCCACGGCGGCAAAGGCTTTCTGGAAAAAGTCAGTCTTGATCTGGTCTCGAAAAAACGCAGCGATTTTTGGGCAATGTCGGCGTTTTTCGGTAAAACGCGCGTTCGCGTCATTCCCTTCCAAGATCGTTACACCGTCACCGAAGACGGCACGGGCTACGACAGCAAAGGCTGGAGCCAGGTTCGTCTGCAACGCGAAGGCGGCAACATCGAGCCGACGTTTATTTTGACCGGTGAAAAAGCCGATCCGACCAAACCCTTGCGCCCGCAATTTGCGCGAATGCTGACTACACACTCGCAATTTGCCCGCGCGACGGTCAATCTGATCTGGAAACAATTTTTCGGCCTGGGCATCGTTGACCCTGTGGATTCGTTCGATCTGGCGCGCCAGAATCCGAAAGCGAGCTTGCCCGCGCCGTGGACTTGCCAGCCGACAAATGAAGAGTTGCTGAACGCGCTGGCAGCGGATTTTGCCAAACACCGCTTCAGCCTGAAACACCTGATGCGAACGATTGCACAATCGAGTGCTTATCAATTGTCTTCGCGTTTTGACGGCGAGTGGAAAGAAAGCTACACGCCCTATTTCGCTCGGCATTACGTTCGCCAACTGACCGCTGAACAACTTCACGACGCCATCAGTCAGGCGACGCTGGTTTTCGGCAATTACAAACGCCGCGACTGGACGTATGAAACGCCGATTGCGCCCGTGCGTTTTTGGACTGAAGCCGGCAGCCCGGAAGAAATCAGCAACGGCGAAGCCAAAGGCTTTCTGCGCACTTTCGGCCAGGCCAACCGCGAACAGTTTGACCGCCAACCGGGCGGCTCCATCCTGCAAGCAATGATGTTGATGAACAGCCCATTCGTGACCAAGCGCGTGCTGGCCGAAAACAACAGTCTGGCCGAACAATTGGTGAAATCGTCAAAGGCCAGTCGCGAAATTGTCGAGACGCTCTATCTGGCCACGCTTTCACGTCCTCCGCTGCCGCAAGAAACGGAACTTGCCGCCGCGTGGATCGAAAAAGACCGCAAACAGGGCGTGGAAGATTTGCAGTGGAGCTTGCTCAACAAACTGGATTTCGTCTTCAACTATTGAGGAACCTGAATGACTAAGGCACTTGGAGAGGAAAACATTCTGATTCGCGAAATGACGCTCAGCAATGTTCTGTCTTACGCGCCTCAGACCAAGCCGATTCCGCTTGGCAGTCTCAATGTGCTGATTGGCCCGAACGGATCGGGCAAGTCCAACTTGATCGAAGTCATCAGCTTGCTGCGCGCCGCACCCGGCGAAATTGGCAGCGTCACACGACGAGGCGGCGGAGTTGGAGAATGGATTTGGAAGGGTAATCCGAATGGAACAGCGGAAATTAAAGTTGTAATGAATGACCCTATCGGCAATCAGTTTATTCGCCACGTCCTGACATTTGGTGCAGAAAATCAGCGGTTCTTTTTAGAGGATGAGTGGGTTGAGAATGGGAAACGCACTTCGGCTTTCCAACCACCAACATTTTATTACCATTATCAAAAAGGAAAACCAGTCTCAACGCTGGCATCAGAAGGTAGAATTTTATTGCATGGCAAGTTCGAGCCAGACCTGTCCGTCCTTGCCCAAAGGCGAGACCCGGATTTTTATCCTGTGCTGTTTGCCTTAGCCGGAGCCTACGAGAAAATCCGCATTTATCGCGAATGGACGTTTGGGCGAAATACCGTCTTTCGAGAACCGCAGAAAGCCGATATGCGCAACGACCGATTGGAAGAAGACTTTTCCAATCTCGGCTTGTTCCTCAACAAACTGCGCCGCATCCCCGCCGCAAAACGGGCGATTCTTTCGGCGTTGGAAGACCTTTATGAAGGGCTGAGCGATTTCGATGTCAGCATTGAAGGCGGAACAGTGCAGGTCTTTTTTACCGAAGGCGATTTCACCATTCCCGCCACGCGATTGTCGGACGGCACGCTGCGGTATCTGTGTTTGTTGGCGATTGTCTGCGATCCGAATCCGCCGCCGTTGGTTTGCATTGAAGAGCCGGAGCTTGGCTTGCACCCTGACATTTTGCCGAAGCTCGCCGATTTGCTGATTGCAGCTTCCGCACGCACGCAACTGATCGTGACCACTCATTCCGACATTCTGGTGGATGCGATGACGGAGCGCCCCGAAGCGATTCTGGTCTGTGAAAAACATGAAGGGCGAACAACCATTGAGCGACTCGAAGGCGCGAAGTTGGCGGCTTGGCTGGAAAGCTATAAATCCGGCGGCGCTCGTTTGGGAGAAAGCTGGATTCGCGGCGAATTGGGAGGGACACGCTGGTGAGCCTCAAAATCTTTGTCGAAGGCGGCGGCGACAGCAAAGAACAAATCGTGCGTTGTCGCGAAGACTTTCGGAAGCTGATTGAAAAAGCAGGTTTTGCCAGACCGAAAAGTCCGTCTATCGTCCTTTGCAGAGGCCGTGGTCGCGCGTATGACAAATTCAGAACAGAGGTGAAGGTCGGCGGCGAATACGCGATCTTGCTGGTGGACAGCGGCTTTGCACAAAAACCCTGCCCTGCAAAAAAAGTAGGGCGTCCGCACAAAAACCATTCCCTCTAATTTTCACCAACAAAACGGCTTGCCTGACGCCCGACCACTGGCTAATATTTGCCAATCACGTTCAAGTATTGCATGCGGAATTAAAGTAAGGAATTTACAAGGAACGCATCGGGCAAGCGTTCCCATGTTCAAAAGGTGTCT
>CAZRXE010001760.1:0-2152 GCA_964603695.1 uncultured Heliomicrobium sp. | reverse complement strand
CAGATTCCAGCGCTCTTCCGCGAGGTGTGGCGCGCGGGGGAAGAAGCCCTGAGTTACTTTCTAGAAGAAGGTGGGTCACTGGCGAAAGCGGTTTATTACCTGGACAACGGCTACAGCGCCTATCACCGCGAGCAGCGGCGTTTGCTCAAACAGTCGCAGCAATATCTGGATGTGCTGGGCGGTCTGCGCACGATTCGGCGCGAAGAACAACCGGAACTCTATCGCGAAGCCGTGGCGATTTATCATCGGCTGTCACTGCTGCTCAGTCCGCGGCAGAAGGAGGTGGTGCATGTACAGTAGGATGGATCTCACGCTCAATGACCGCCTGGAAATCATCAGTCGCCATTGGCGCTGGGGCGATGACCACGGCACGGTGACGCGCCTGGCGGAAGAATTTCGCACGAGCCGTCGCTTCGTTTATGACCTGACGGCGCGGGTGAAAGAAGCACTCGACTGGCGGCCTGCGGGGCGTCCTGTGGTGGAGCGCCAGGCCGAGGAAGTGGCTGGCCTGCAACAACGGGTGCAGGAACTGACGGCGGATGTCGAGCAGTTACAAGGACAACTGGCGGTCGAACGCAGCCGTGTCGCGGAACAACGCTTCCGGTTGCTCCTGGAATTGGCGCTGTGTCCGGTGTCGGAAGACAAGATCGCCCGTTGCCTGGCGGCGGCGTTCGGACGCGCGGGGCGTGTCTCGACCGGCTGGGTGCCTGCGCAAATCCAGGCGGCGGGCACGGCGGCGCTCGCCCTGCTGCAAAAACCGGCCCTCCAACACAGTGTGCGCGAAGCGGCACTGGATGAAGTGTTCCGTCATCGGCAACCGATTTTATGCGTCATTGAGCCGCGTACCCTGTTGGCGACCGTGCCGCAGGCCGCAGCCAACCGCACGGGGGAAACCTGGCAGGCGGTCTTGGCGCAGTATCCGAACCTGGAATTCGTGGTGTCGGATCAGGCCAGCGGTTTACGCAAAGGCGTCAATGCGTGTGGCGGCGAGATCGCGCATCAATACGACATCTTCCATCTCAAACGCGAAATCAACCGTTGGGTGCGCACGCAGGAAGCGGCTTGTTATGACAAGATGGAGCAGACCGAGCGGGCGCGGCGTTTGTTGGCCGATCCACGGCTGGGGGCGGGCGCACGCATTCAAGCCGAGGTCGAGTATCGGCAGCAAGCGGCGGCATTGGACGCACGGCTGCTGGCCTTTGACTGGCTGGAAGTGATCGTCGCGTATTGGGAAGAAAGTCTGACGGCGTATGACCCGTTGCGCCAGCGGCTGCGCACGAAAGCCGATGCCGACGCCCAATTGAAGGAAGTGCTGGAACTGCTGCGGGAAATCCGCGTCATCTATACCAAGCCGCTGTGCGTGCTGCTGGAAAGTGCGCGGCCCGGAGTCTACACCTTTCTGGCCGTCTTGGAAAACAAGCTGCAAGC
This sequence comes from uncultured Heliomicrobium sp., assembly GCA_964603695.1. Classification (GTDB taxonomy): domain Bacteria; phylum Acidobacteriota; class Blastocatellia; order RBC074; family RBC074; genus RBC074. The sequence goes on along the minus strand of CAZRXE010001760.1, from coordinate 724 downwards.
GATTCCCCTGCAATGGCGACACGTCACGGGCAGCCCCGCCGCCGTTTTCAATGCCATTGCCCGCGCTTGGTATACGCGCCCACGGGCGCATCGCTCAGCGGCTGATCAACGCGCTTATCTCACGGCGTTGGTGGGGTGGGAATATTGGAGCCGTCGGGTGGAGAACTTCGCCGCGGTGCAACAAGAAGTCTATCTCGCCCTGGAGCAAATCGTGCGGGCGTCGAGCGCGGTCGAATGTTTCAATAGTCTTTTGCGTCCCTACATCAGTGTGAAGAAACAGCTCTCGCCAGAGTTTCTGGCGCTCATCGCGCTCTATCACAACACCCGCCCACTCAAACAACGTGGGAAGCAAACCCCCTTGCAACTCGCGGGCGTAGACCTCGGCAACGACGACTGGATCGCGCTGTTGGAACACGAAATGCGTTACGGACAGGCGGCAGCAGCATAACGCGGTAGTGGTTGCTCGCACGGGTGGGAAGAGCCGTGATTTCTGTTACGAAATCACAAGGGGGTGGTGTGCCTGTTTCATGTGTGAAGTCATTTCGAGTTGTCTACTGGCGATTTTTGAGCGATGCCTAGAGCGGAATCAGCAACGTTTCGGAAACGTGATTCAAGTTGGCAACCGAGATGTCAGGCATAGCACGAAGCTCCTTGCTTGTTTGGGGTAGCGATTCTCCTGGTAGCCGCGCCGAGCATCTTCCGGTCAGGTGAAAGGTAAAAGCCC
>CAZRXE010001759.1:0-8446 GCA_964603695.1 uncultured Heliomicrobium sp. | reverse complement strand
GCCGGAATGCGCCGTAGCGCGGTCTGACTGCCTTGCTGCGAAACATAAGTAATTTGCCGTCCGTCCGCCGACCAGATGGGGTTGCGATTAAACCCCTCACCTTTGGTCAACGGTTGCGGTTCGCCTTCGCCGACGATTTTCAACCAGATGTGGCTGCTGCCGCCTTTGGTCGAAGAAAATGCAATGAATTTGCCGTCCGGCGAAAAAGCCGCATCAATGTCGCCTTCGCCCGTTTCGCTTTTCCAGTTGTGGATTTCCTCGAAACGCAAACCGGCAATGATTTCCGCATCGGATGGCGCGCGATGCGCGATCCACCAACCCACGGCAATCAACGTCGGAACAATCAGCGCCGCAACGCCCAACGCAACCAACCGCCCGCGAACAGACGGTTTTCGGAGGCGCGGTTCGGTTAGGGCGGTTTCGATGGAAAGCCCGCCGGTTTTTTCCGCAGATGCCGGGGCGGCGGTGATGCGTGGGCTGAAACTTGGTTCGTGTTTGAACTGTTTGAGGTCGGCCAGCAGTTCGCGACTGGTCTGGTAACGTTCGGCGGCGTCTTTGCGCATCGCACGGCGGAGAATGCTTTGCAATTCGCCGGGAATGGAATCGTCCGGCGGCGGTTCCGAAGTCAACACGGCGGCAATCACGTCGCTGGTGGTTTGCCCTGAAAACGGCGCACGCGCAGTCAGTAATTCATACAGCAGCGTTCCCAGACTGAAAATGTCCGTGCGGCTGTCCACCGCCAATCCGCGCGCCTGTTCCGGCGACATATAACGCGGCGTTCCCACAATCATGCCGGATACCGTCAAACTACCCGAAAGCGTGGCAGCCTGTGGATCGGAAGCGCCGACGCGCGGCGTCAATTTTGCCAGCCCGAAATCGAGTACCTTCACAAGCCCATCAGGCCGCAACATGATGTTTTCCGGTTTGATGTCGCGATGCACCACGCCCGCGCGATGCGCCGCGTCGAGCGCGTCGGCAACTTGCAAGGCGATGTTCAACGCGGCAGTCGTTTCCATCGCACCCTGCGCCAATACCTGGCGCAGGGTGCGACCTTCGACCAGTTCCGTGGCGATGAAGTGTTCACCTTGCTCCTCGCCGATTTCATAAATGGTGATGATGTTCGGATGATTGAGCGCGGAGGCTGTTTGCGCTTCTCGAACAAAACGTTGGACGCGACCGGCGTCCGAAGTGAATTGTGCGGGCAAAACTTTGAGCGCGACCTTTCGCTTCAGACGCTCATCACGCGCCAAATAAACTGCGCCCATCCCGCCCGCGCCCAAGAGTGAGAGAATTTGATAATGGCCGATTCGCCGGTCTTGCACAGTTTGCGCCTGATCTTCAGCCAATACCTCAGCGACGATTTCCATTGCCGGTTGCATCAAAAAATCACCGGCTTTTTCGTGTGCGGCCAGTAGTAATTCCAACTCTCTGTGCAGTTCACCGTCGTCTCCGCAAGCTTGTCGGAGAAAATCCGGGCGATGTTCGGGCGCAAGTTCCAATGCCGCGTGATAAAGCCGGCTGATTTCCTGGTGAAATGCCGACATTCTCAGTCTCCCCGATTCATCTCCTTGTACAACCAGGCTTGCGCCAAGCTCCAATCGCGCCGCACCGTGCCCACCGAAACCTGCAAGACTTCGGCTGTTTCCTCCAAACTCAAACCACCGAAAAAGCGCAGTTCGACAACCCGGCTCTGTCGCAGGTTGAGTTCCGCCAGAGCATTCAACGCATCATCCAGCGCAATGAATTCGGCGCTGCGATCCGGCGCGACCATGGCCGCCTCTTCCAGTGTAACTTGCTGTGCCGCGCCGCCGCGCTTTTGATAATTTCGCTGCCGTGCGAAATCCACCAAGATGCGCCGCATCAATTGCGCCGCCACGCCGAAAAAATGCGCGCGGTTTTGCCATTCGACCGACTTCCAATCCACCAGCCGCAAATAGGCTTCATTGACCAGCGCCGTCGTTTGCAGCAAATGACCGGCGCGTTCGCCGGCCAGATAACGATGCGCCAGCCGATGCAATTCCTGATACACGAGCGGAGTGAGTTGTGCGAGCGCGGCTTCGTCGCCGTGGCTCCAGGCAACGAGCATTTCGGTGATCGCTTGCGGAGATGTGGGGGTCATACGGACGCCTTCAAGCCTACCGTGTTGTATAGAAGTTTTTGGTTGGTGTTGGTGTTGTTATTGAAGCCGCAAAGTACCACATTCCTTCGGCGCTCTCTAGGTTGCGGATGACGCCAATAAAAATTTTGCGCCGTTGTTAGCACTTTGCTCTTCGGTTCCCGCTTTAGCCGGTGCGAGCAATTCACGAGCAATCGCAACAAGCAGTCTTGAGCAACCATCGCAACGCCTTTTTACAGGCGTTCAACAACCAGAAGGGAGAATTTTTATGGCTACGTTTCTCGATTTGCAGAATGGGTTTTACAACGGATTTTCACAGGGACTCGGCTTCCCGCCGGGCAGCCCGTTTCAGATGATTCAACCTGCGCCGCCGATTCCCTCCGGTTCCAACGATGCAGCGTTATGGAACTATTTCAACAATATCCCGCCGCTCTCACTGACGCAGAATTACATCGTTAGCGGCGGCAATCAGTTTTTCAGCGATTACAAGGCAGTGCTGTCGGCTTTGAAAGCTCCGCCGAGTACCTTCGCAACGGACATCGGCAGCGATTGTTTCACGGCCTGGATGGCTTATTTGAATGGATTGCCGGCAGGTCAAAAACCTTCCGCCAATGCCTTGCCGCAAACGTTTCTGAATTGGGCGCTGGTCAATTATCCGGACGTAGCCAATGTCGGAGCCTCCGATCTGTCGGCCTTGTTGCTGGATCCGATTGGGACGGCGCAATTGGCGATGATGCCTTACAACACTCCGAGTAGTGTGGCCGACTGGGCCTTCGGCTATAACGATCTGGTCAAGGCTCTGGCAAGTGCGCCGACCCGCCAGTTTTCTTTTAACAGCGACAGTATGAATGCCAACGTCTCCAGTTCCTGGACCGGCGGCGCTCAATCCGCATTTTTCGGTCTGTGGAGTTCCAGCAGTTCCCAATCAAATCAGAGCGCGGAATTCGCCGCTTCCCAAGTCAGCGTCACGGCCAGTTTCGACCACGTCACGACGTTCGCGAGCAATCCTGGCAATTGGTACAGTTCCGGCGCGCTGGGGGACGCGTTCAGTCATCAGACTGGCGCTCCCTGGAATCCCGCTTCGACGATCAATTGGGAAAACACCTTTGGAGCCAACGGCAATATGCAACGATTCTGTGGAAGCTTGGTGGTCGCGTCCGGGATGAAAGTCACCGTCACCTCGTCTGCGACCTTCAGCCAGGATGACCAATCAACGATTCAAAGCAATAAGCATTTGGGACTCTGGCCGTTTTACGTCAAAGACGACGGCAGCAATTCAAGCAATCATGTGAGTTTCGGCCAGGACGGAACAATGACCATCACCACCAGCAGCATTCCCGGCGTGCCTATTGTTCTGGGCTGCAACGTACTAAGCGCCGGTCAATTCCTCGGCCACGTTGCCGCAGCTCGAAAACTGGCTGCCAAAGCCCGTTAGGTTCGATCTGCCCGTCGCGCGAATCAACCTTTCGCGCGACGGGTTTCAGACCGCGCTCAGCGTTCCTCGCTCAACTCAATGCGTGTCGCGCCGCGTTGAAGCGGAATAACAAACGCCTCGCGCTCCTGCTTGAAAGTTTCGCGCGGGCGATAGCTGCCGATGCCGGCGATTTTCGCGGGTTGCTCAATGCGCAGGCGGGCTTGCGGCGTTTCCGAACTTGCGCCTGCCAAACCGACGCGGACAGCGCCGGTTTTGGCGTTCAATTCGACGGTTTCAAAACGACCGGCGTCCAGCGTCAGCCAAAGTCCGCGAGAGGCGAGGTAAACGCGCATCCGCAGCGAATCCAGCGGCGTCACGCTGACCCAGTCGCCTTTGCGTGTGACGTTGCCGCCAAAGGCTTGCCAGCCGAATTCAGGATGATTGATGAGGTAGGTCGCCGCGTTCAGCGCGTGGCCGAAAAAGTTCGGCCCGTAATCGCCGCTGTAGGCATCCCATTTCAGCGTCGAAGGGAATGAATGAAATGCGGCGGAAGCAAAGCCTTCGCGATCAATGTTAGTCAGCGCGCCCATCGTGCCGCCGTAGCCGATGCGCAGCAGGTAATCGTCTTCAGGATGTTTGCGGAAATGCGACAGCGCCGGAATGGCATTGATGCCTGAACCGTAATGGTGAATCTGGCGCTCGATGCGCCGCAGTTTGCCGCCGTAAAGGAAATCCCAATAGCGGCGCGCGTTGCCGTTGTAACCCCAATGCGGCACGGTCGGCATATAACCGATGATTGAATTCAGCGAGACCAGCGCCTTGTCGTCGTAGCCGAAATAATCGCACCACGCATAGACTTCTTCCTGTCCCGTCGAATCCCAAGCCATTTCGCTGCCGAATGGATAGGCCTCGCGCTTCCAGCGGTCGCTGCGTTCGCGCATCAGGGCTTCAATGTCTTTGGCTTTTTCTGTCCAGCCTTCGCGTTTCAGGTCTTGCAGCACCATCAGAAAAATGTCGCCTTCCATCAAACCCAGTTCGACATAACCGACGCGGCGGCGATTGCGATTGTCGGCGTTGCGGCTGAACGTGAACTTGGTGGTTTGATATGCCTGTTCCAGATACCAATCCCACGGATGATTTTTGACCAGCCCCTCGGTATTGCGCGCAACGCGGTACATTGACCAATAAGCCGCAACGACGTGCGGATAGTTGTAACCGCGCCCGATGTTCTCGGCATCGGCCTTTTTCCAGCTTGTCCACGTCGTCCAATTCTGCGCCGGGTCGTATTGAAAGCCGGGCACGTCGGCAGGCGAATAAAACAGCATGCTTTTGCGCACGCCGTATTTGTTCGGTCCGTCCTTGTACTGCAATCCACCCCACAGCACGCCGTCAATGAACTGTTCGTATTTGGCGATTTCTTCGCGCTTGGGTTGGCCGAACTGTTTCATCGCGGCGGCCAGCCACGAACCGGAACCACCTTCATCGCCCAAACCCGCAATCCAGACGCGGCTGTCTTGCGCGACGATCTTGTCGGCTTCGCGGTCGTAACTCATCACCGAAGGGCTGCGGCGAAACGGATCGTTCGGATCAACGAACCATTGCTTGGTAAAGAGGAAATTGCCCATGTCGGCGACGGCCTGTGCCGAAGGTTTGATGACGTAATAGTTGATGGATTGATTGCTGCCGTCGGCATATTTCACGAGTAGCCGCGCGCGTCCCCAGGTATTGCCGCGCAATGTGTACGCGCGCCAGCCTTGTTTGGTCGGCTTTTCTTCTCGAATCGTAATCGCGCCCGCGGGTTCGGCAGCGATGCCGGCAACTTTGCTTTTGGAATTCAGGAAGAGTTTGGCTTCGATGTCTTGGGGCAACACGTAACCGGGAATGCCCACGGCTACGGGGCGATTGTTGGCGGTCAGCGTTTTTTCGATGTTGCGAATTTCGTCGGAAACCAGAAAGCGCACGCCGTAAGTCCGGCTCGCGCCCGGTGCCAGGCTTGCGCTGGTCGGCGGATTCCATTGCTCGACGCCCTTCCATTCGGTTTCGGCATAAGCCTGACTGTGCGCCATCCAGGCAAACGTGCCTTCAAAAGTTTGCGCCGGGCGCATCGGTTCGTTCAGCAATTGCCAGGCTTCAAACGGCGTTTTGCTTTCAGGCACAACTACCAGCGCGGGGCCTTTGCCGCTCAGTCGCGTCACCTGCAAATAGCCCGCATCCTGACCGATGTACGGATCGGCGAAGGAACAGATTTCGTGCGACTGTTGCAGATTGCGCCCGGTGATGTGGTTGTTGAACGCCATCGGAATGCCGAGCGCACCGATTTCGAGCGGCTGCGAAGTCTTGTTTTTCAATTCGTAACGCAGCGCCAACCGGCCATTGTCCACCACCCAACTGCGCGTGATTTGCACGGGACAATCGTCAGGCAAGGTCGGCGACAAATCCGCAACGGCGAGCGTTTGGCCGGAAGCCGCAAGCGCCGTCACGGGCTTGCGCGCTTTCGTCGTTGAATATTCTTTCCACTCGTCGGCCTTGCCCGCCCGCACGCGAATCGTCACATCGCCGAGATGATAGTGCCCATCGCTCGCGCGTCGTTCCAATCGGTCGGCGGGTGTGAAGTCGAATCCGTTGCCGCCTTTGGGTTGACCTTTTGGTACTAATGCCGCGATGGTTTGCGAAGCCTTGACCAGCTTCAACGTGAAATCCGGCGTGTCGAATTCCAGATGGCCTTGCTCCAAGCCAAGCGTCGGCGTGGGCGTCGGTGTGGGCGCTGGTCTGCCCGGTTGGGCCTGTTGATTCTGCGCGTGTTGGGTGAAAGGGAGGAGCGCCAGCACAAACAGGATCGCGCTCGTTGCAACAAGGATGGTTTGTTTGGTTTTGTTCATGAAGTTCTTTCCAGCACGGGTTGGAATCTCTATTGTTATTTTGGTTTCCTGCCGGATTTTCGCGCAGCAGGCTTCGCCGCTGCCGCAGCTTGAAAGACCATGTGCAGCGCGCCGAAGAGCTTTGCCAGATGGTCTACTGTGTATAGCTCGGAGTTTTTGGTAAACACATCTTCTTTCAGCTTACCGAATTCCCACACCCTGCCGTCGGTCACAATGCCGTAAACCGCCGCGTGTGTATCGCGATTGAATTTTTGCGCGGCAATCAATTCAGCCAGACATTGCCCCCAGCCTTGCTCAAAGTCGTTCTTCTTCGCTTCGGCAATAATTACCAACGGCCTTTCCAAGTAGGTTTTCCCCAAGGCCGATCTGGTGCCGATCAAATAATCCGGCGTACCGTTCAATCTCTCATCCACCATCAGCGCCTTTTGCACCCAGAAGGAATATCGCTCGTAATATCGTTTATAAACTTCGCGCAAGATCGGGAAAATAATTGCTTCGGAACGTGAAGCTTCAGAGGTATAGACATCAATGTTGTCCAGACTGAAACGAAATTCTTCGAGAAAGTTCGCAGAGGGCTGTAAATCCTGAGCTACCAGAAAAGCATCTTCCTGGTATTTGACTTTGAAGTCGCGCTGAACGTGCGAAATGCTTTTGTAATCGCTGAAAGCCATCAGTTACTTTCCTCCCCAGTTTCTCAATTTTTACCCGCGTAAGCTTGCGGCTGTTTTTTCTTGCTTCAAATTCTGGGTGAACTTCTGGTGAAGCAGACGAAAAGTCAAACGCGCGGGTTACATCTTCCGCGCAATTAACGCGACGCCGGCACTCGTAAAAGCTGACGGAGGGTTGCGCTGTTTTGGCCGGGATGCGCTTCCAGCAAACGGGCGGCGAAACCTGTCACCTGCGCCACAGCGAAGCTGATGCCGTTCAGGTTTCGTTCGGGCGGCACGCCTGGAATTGGGCGCGCATAGCCCGAAGCTTGAAAACATTGCGCGGTTTCATTCCAGCGATATTCATCGCGCGGGCAATCCCAATCCAGCGTCACGCCCAAGACCGAAGGCAAACAGCCGGGCAGCGAATCCGCGCCGTTGATGTCGCGCGCGGCGACAACCGACAACTCCTTCGCTTGCGCCAACACGCGCTCGAACTTTTCCCGGTGATTCAAATTCAAGGTTCCCAGGCTCAGATTGGCGAGGTGCATTTGATGGACCGCGCACCATTCCAGCGCGCGCAAGATGGTTTCGATGTTGGTGGTCAGCGCGCGGTCGAAGACTTTCACGGCGTAAAGCTCGGCGTCCGGCGCTTTTTCGCGAATGGCTCCGGCGACGGCCGTGCCGTGTCCGATGAAATCCAAATAGTGTTCCTCGGTTCCGCCGGGCGTGATGCGGACGCCGCCGGCCACGCCGCCGACGTGTGGATGGGCGGGATTGACGCCGCTGTCAATGATGGCGACGCGCACGCCGCGCCCGGTCAGGCCAATCAGTGATGCAGTTGCAGGCATTCGTTGATCTTTCCGTTTTCCAGTGTCAGTACTTGATCGGCGATGGCGGCCAGCGCCGGGCGATGCGTGATGATGATTGCCGTGCGACCGCGCAGGGATTGCGAAAGCGTCGCGGCCAGACTTTGTTCGGTGGCGGCGTCGAGCGCGGCGCTGGGTTCGTCCAGCACCAGCACCGCCGGTTCGCGCAACAGCGCACGCGCAATGGCCAGTCGCTGGCGTTCGCCTGCGGAAAGGGCCAGGCCGCGTTCGCCGACCTGCGTGTCGTAACCTTCCGGCAAACCGGCGATGAACTTATCCAGCGCGGCAGCTTGCGCAGCGGCGGCGATTTTTTCCGGCGAAGCCTCGGGCAAACCGTAAGCAATGTTTTCGGCAATTCCGGCGTTAAAGAGGATCGGCGTTTGATCCACCAGCAAAACGTGACGGCGAACATCGTCCAGCCGCAAGGCGCGCAAATCGTGCCCGTCGAGTTCAATCGCGCCCGCTTGCGGATCGAACAAACGCACCATCAAATCGGCGATGGTGGATTTGCCCGCGCCGCT
>CAZRXE010001758.1:0-2707 GCA_964603695.1 uncultured Heliomicrobium sp. | reverse complement strand
CCACCTTCTTTTAGGGTCTGGCTGAGGTCGAGTTTCGTTGTCTGCCACGCGGGTGCGAAGCCGAAGACAATGCTTGTCAGCAAAACGACTGCGCCCGTGAACAACAGTACACGCGCATTGAGATTGATTTCGGTCAGACGCGGTACGCCTTTGGGATTCAGCGCCGCAAGCGCCTTGATTGTCCAATGCGCAAGCAGCAGGCCGAGCGTTCCCCCAAAAGCCGCGAGCAGTAAGCTTTCCGTCAGCAATTGCCGCAACACGCGCCAGCGGCTCGCGCCCAACGCCGCGCGCACGGCCATTTCTTTTTGCCGCGCCGCCGCCTGCGCCAGCAACAGATTCGCCGCGTTCGCGCACGCAATCAGCAACACGAACAACACCGAACCGAGCAACACCCACAGCGCCAGCCGCACATTGCCGACGACTTCTTCGTGCAAGTCCAGCAGCCTTGCACCGCGTTTGGCATTGGTGTTGGGAAACTGTTCGGCCAGGCGATTCGTAATTGCGCCGACATCTGCCTGCGCCTGTGCGAGCGTCACGCCGGGCTTACGTTTGCCGATGATGGTGAGAAAGCGTGCGTCGCGTTGGTTGAGACGTTCGCCCTCATGCGCCAGCGTGCCGTACATTTCGGCAATGCTGATTTGGACGGGAAAGAAATGAAACTCCGGCGGCAACACGCCAATGACCGTATACGAATAATCGTTGAGCATAAGCTTTTGCCCGACGATGTTCGGATCACTGCCGAAACGCCGTTGCCACAGGGTGTAATGCAACATCACCACGCGCGCGGCTCCGGGCTGATCTTCTTCCGGCAAAAAGACGCGCCCCAATATCGGTTTGACGCCGAGCATCGGAAAGAACTCCGCCGACACGCGCGCGCCGGGCAAACGTTCGGCATCGCCCGCGCCGGTCAGCGCCCAACCGCCTGAACGAATCGCCGCCAGTTGCTCGAAGGATTGTTGCTGTTCGCGCAAGTCCCGCATGTCGGGAAAGGAAAATGGATTGCTTTCCTTCTCGGCTTCAAGCGCGCGAAACAGGGTCAGGCGTTCCGCGTCCTGATATGGCAACGGACGCAGCAACACCGCATTAACGATGCTGAAAATCGCCGTATTCACACCGATGCCGAGCGCCAGTGTGAGAATCACAATCGCGCTGAAGCCGGGGCGTTTGGCGAGCGTTCGTACGCCGAAGCGAATATCCTGTCGCAAGGTTTCCATCGCATGTTCCTCCGAATCGGTAGTTGCAGGAAATCCACAAAAGAATTTCATGACAAACACACTTGCAGCGATAGGTTTTCAATCAATGGTGATTAGTCTTCGGCAAGTGGTGGCTGGGTGCCGATCAATAGCGCAGTGGGGGATTGCAAATGAGTTGGAGCGATAGCCGGACAACTTTCCTGGCCCGACATTTTTTATTCGATTCGGCGCCCGTGCTGTAACACAATTTGGCGATTTGCCAACCGCCGCACAGCTTGTGTGTCGTGCGTGATGAGCAACAGTGTGCCGCCTTCCTGCCGTTGCCAGCGTTGCAATAATTCATAGAGATGAAGACGCGCCGAAGGGTCGAGCGACGCCGCCGGTTCATCCGCAATCAGCAGTCGGGGCTTGAGCACGAGTGCCCGTCCTAAACAGATTCTTTGGCGCTGCCCGCCGGAAAGCTCCCAAGACTTGCGGCGTAAGAGCGTGGCTGAGAGTTTGAGAAAGTCCAGCAACCGTTCGGCCTCTTCTGCGGCAGGTCGCTGTAACAGCCCGTGGATGCGCAGCGGCTCGACCAGTAAATCCTGAATGCAGCGCCGTGGATTGAGTGTGCCGGACGAATCCTGCAACAACAGTTGCATTTGCAAACGCAACGCGGCGCGCGGCAGGCGGCGGATGTCTTGTCCGCAGAATTCAACTGAGCCTGTCGCCGTCGGCAGCAACCGGGCCAGGCAGCGCGCCAGCGTTGATTTCCCAGACCCTGAGGGGCCAGTGACCGCCAGCGTTTCGCCTGGGTGGAGCGCAAAGCTGACTTGTTCCAACGCGGCCCGTTTTGTTTGGCGAAACCAGCCACGCGTGAAATTGCAACTCAGCCGATCAACCCGTAAAAGGGGATTGCCGGACAGGTGCAACGGCTCGTGTGGAGCGATTCTAGCCAGCCGCCAGTCGGCGACGAGGCGCTGTGTTACAGAGTGCTTTGGCATTTGCAGGAGGCGCGGCAGTGGCCCGTCTTCAATCAGCTTTCCCTGATCCAGAATGACGGCGCGTTGGCAGAGTTTTTCCGCGACCTCCAGGTCGTGCGTGATGACCAGCAGCGCCGCGCCCGAAGTCTGCTGAACACGCAGCATCAGGTCGAGCATTTGTTGCTGTGTATGCGGATCAAGCGCGGAAGTCGGCTCGTCCACAATCAGCAGTTTAGGTGCAGCGGCGAGCGTTAGTGCCAGTGCTGCACGCTGCTGCATGCCGCCACTCAACTGATAGGGGTAAGCAGCTATTAACGCCGGGTCGAGTTCTACTTGTTTGAGTAATGCCACCGCTTTTTCTTTGGTTGGCGTGCGTCCCCAATGGTGATGCGTGCGGATGACTTGCCGCAATTGACGACCAAGCGAACTAAAGGGATCAAGCGTTGTCCAGGGATGCTCAAACAACAAGCCGATGCCGCGCCCGCGTAACGCACGCATATCTTCAGGGCACAACGACAATACATCCTTTCCGGCAAAGCGGATTTCTCCCCG
>CAZRXE010001757.1:0-1902 GCA_964603695.1 uncultured Heliomicrobium sp. | reverse complement strand
TTCCATCAGCAAATTCAGCAACGAGTAACTGTCTTTGCCGCCGCTCAGACAGACCATGATTTTGTCGCCGTCGGCAATCATGCCGAAATCGCGAATGGCTTCGCCCATTCGGCGCAGCAGAATTTTTTGCAGGTATTCGCCTCGTTGCATTCGTGTCGTTCCTTTGTGTCAGTACCGCGACCGGTCGGGAGCGGCTGGATTTTGATGAAGCGCAAGGGTAGGCCACGCTTCGCCGGATCGTCAAACTCTGCATCAAACCGCGAAATGATCGTAGCCGCGCGCTGGCAGTGGCGTCAGTTGACCGTCGCGGCGAAGTTGCAGCAGCGGCGATTGACCGGCGGAAACGACTTCTCCAATTCGCGTCAATCGAAGCGGGCAACCGGCGGCAAGAGTCATCAACTCCGCTTCATTTTTCGGATCCGCCGTGAAGAGCAATTCGAAATCTTCTCCGCCACTGACGGCCAACGCGAAGGCTTCGTCGGTGTTTGCCGTCACCAGGCGGACTTCTTCCGCCACCGGCACGGCGTCGAACTCAATCACCGTGCCGACGCCGCTGTCTTCGCAAAGGTGCGAAAGGTCTTGCGCCAGCCCATCGCTGACATCCAGCATTGCCGTCGCCAATCCGAATTCGCCCAGGCGTCTGCCAAATTCCACGCGCGGTTCCGGTCGCAAATGCGCACGCATGGCCGTCGCGTTCGTTACCCGTCCTTCGGATAATTCACTGCGGCGACGCTTGAAAGCGGCGTTCCCCACGTCATCAACGCGCGCTCCATTCAACAATAAACGCAATCCCGCCGCCGAAGCGCCAAGAGCGCCGGTCACATAAATTGCGTTTCCGACTTTCGCGCCGTTGCGCCGCACGGCGCGCCCGGCGGCACACTGTCCGATGACGATGGAATCAATCGTCAATCGTTCCGGCGCAGAGGAAATATCGCCGCCGATCAATTGCACGCCGTGCATTTCGGCCAGCGCGAAATACCCGGCGAAAAACTCTTTCCAAAAAGTTTCAGCTTCGGGATTGGAGATGTTGGATTTGAGATTTGGCGGAATGGCGAGCGTGAGCAAAGCGTATTTCGGCGTGCCGCCCATTGCCGCAATGTCGCTCAAACTGACGGCCAACGCCTTGTGACCGAGCCAGCGCGGCGGCGCGTACTCCAATTTGAAATCCACGTCTTCGACCAGCAGATCAACCGTCACCAGCGTTTCGCGTCCGGTCTGTTCGCGCCAGACAGCGGCGTCGTCGCCGATGTCGAAAACGAGGTCGCTGGCAGGTCGGGTTTGTTGGGCCGCCTGCCGGCGAATGGTTTGGATGAAGTCGAACTCGCTTGGCATTTCTAAAAGCTATCGCAGAAACTCTTCCAGTTTGACCGAAGCTTCGGTTTTGTCGTCGCGATATTTGATGATGATCGGCGCGTAAACCGACAAGCCCCAGTCTTTGGCCGCGCCGACCGTAATCGCCCGTGCGCCGGGAACGACCACCGCGCCCGCCGGGACTTCGAGCGGCTGGTCGCCTTCGCGGCGGTAGATCGCGCCTTTGACGGCGTCAAACAATGGCGTGGAGCCGGTCAAAGTCACGCCTGAAGCCAGAATGGCGCGTTCGCGGACGATGGTTCCTTCGTAAACGCCGCAATTGCCGCCGACCAGCACTTCGTCTTCGATGACGACGGGCAATGCGCCGACAGGTTCCAGCACGCCGCCGATTTGCGCCGCGGCGCTGATGTGGCAGCGTTTGCCAATTTGCGCGCAACTGCCGACCAAGGCGTGCGAATCCACCATCGTGCCTTCGTCCACATAAGCGCCGACGTTGATGTAAGCCGGCGGCATGATCGTCACGCCCAGAGCCACGAACGCGCCTTCGCGCACCGAAGTCCCACCCGGAACGATGCGCACACCGTCCGCCAG
>CAZRXE010001756.1:0-4373 GCA_964603695.1 uncultured Heliomicrobium sp. | reverse complement strand
GTATGCCTACGTCCCGCAAATCATCAAATACTACCTGGGCGAAGACCCGATCATTCCGAACGTCGAGACTTATTTGTTGGATGACGACAAACAGCGGCAACACGTGCTGGAAAATCTGGACAAGCTGGTGGTCAAAGCCGTCGGCGAATCCGGCGGCTACGGCATGTTGATTGGGCCGCACAGCACCGTTGAAGAACGCGAGGAGTTTCGCCGTCGCATTCTGGCTGATCCGCGCAATTACATTGCGCAACCGACACTGGCGTTGTCGCGCGCGCCTTGCTTCATCGAAGGTCAGGTCGAAGCGCGTCACGTTGACCTGCGTCCTTACATTCTGTTTGGCGAACAAGCGACTATCGTTCCCGGCGGTTTGACGCGCGTGGCGCTCAAACGAGGTTCGCTCGTCGTCAATTCGTCGCAGGGCGGAGGCAGCAAGGATACCTGGGTTCTCTTTTGAAAAAGGTGGTAGTTGGCTGGTGATTGGCGTTATCGCCTTCACCAACCACGAATCACCAACCACTAACCACCAAGTCATGCTCTCAAGAGTCGCAGACAGTTTGTATTGGATGAGCCGTTATTTGGAACGCGCTGAGCATACGGCGCGCTTGCTGGATTTGACGTTGAATCAGGCGTTGGATCAATCGCCGGATATTGCCCGGCAACGTTGGCAATTGGTGCTGGCCAGTTTGCGGCTGCCCGCGCCGGAAATGCTGGAAGCGTACCCGGTGACGCAGTACCTGACTTTCGATGCGAAAAACAAGGATTCGCTGGTTTCCTGCATCAACGTGGCGCGCGAAAACGCCCGGCAGATTCGCGAGCAAATCAGTTCTGAAATGTGGGAGCAGTTGAACCAGTTGTATCTGGACACGCGCCGCGCCGACATCGCTTCGATTTACGCCCAGCCGCATGGTTTTTATGGCCCAATCAAACAAGCCTCGCACTTGTTTCAAGGCATCACGGATTCCACGCTGATGCGGAACGAGGGATGGCATTTCATTCAACTTGGCCGCTACATTGAACGCGCTGGCGCCACGGCGACTTTGCTCGATGTTCAATTGCACTCGCTGATGCTGAAACCCGGGCAAGCCGCCTACGGTCAGGAATACATTTCCTGGGTCGCATTGCTGAAATCCTGTACCTCGTTTGAATCGTATTGCCAGACCTACACCGCCGACCTGCGCCCGGAACGCATCGCGGAGTTTCTGCTGCTCAATTCGGAGTTACCCCGTTCCGTACGCTTTGCCGTGGATGCCGTGCAGATTTCGTTGGAAGCCCTGGCCAAGCTGAGCGGTGCCAACAACACTGGACGCTCGCAACGTCTGGCCGGCAAACTCCGCGCCAAGCTTGATTACGCGCAAGTGGACGAAATCATCGCCGATGACATTCACTCTTTCCTGCAAAGCATCCAACGTCAGTGTTCGATGATTCACACCGCAATCCAACAGCAATACATTGCCTATTCGATTGATACCGCACTGGCAATTTAGTAGAGACGCAAAATTTTGCGTCTCTATCGCGATCTCAATATGTTTTACTCCATTCGCCACGTTACCCGATTTGTTTATAGCTCTTCGGTCACGGAAAGCGTCACCGAAGTTCGCATGCAACCGCGCAGCGAAGGCAATCAGCGCTGCGTGAAATTCGATCTGACCACGCAGCCGCGCGCGCGCATTCAGGGATATCGCGATTATTTGGGCAATTTCGTTCACCACTTCGAAATTCCGGGACGTCACAGTCAGTTGAAAATCACGGCTGAAGCCACCGTCGAAATCGCATCGCTTACTCCATTGCCCGAAGGTCTTTCCGCCGATGCCTGGGCGGAACTCGATGCCTTCAATAAAACCGGCGAGCATTGGGACTATCTGACGCCGAGCAATTTCGCTTTCAAATCCGGTTTACTGGCGGATCTGGCAGCGGAATTTCGCGTCGAACGCCGTGATGATCCACTGTCTTTGCTGCGCGAAATCAACACGGCGATTTACGAAACCTTTGATTACGCGCCGCAGAGTACCTCAGTGGATTCTCCGATTGATCATTCGCTGGAAGAACGCCGGGGCGTGTGTCAGGACTTCGCCCACATCATGATTGCACTGGCGCGCGAGGTGAAAATCCCATGCCGTTACGTCAGCGGCTACTTGTATCACGGTCGCGAAAATCATGACCGTTCGGCGGTGGACGCAACACACGCCTGGGTCGAGGCGTTTTTGCCGGAACTCGGCTGGATCGGTTTTGATCCAACAAATAATTTGCTCGCCGGCGAGCGCCACATCCGCACCGCTGTCGGCAAGGATTACGCCGATGTGCCGCCGACGCGCGGCGTGTTCAAAGGTTCCGCGCAAAGCGAGCTCAGTGTCGGCGTGCAAGTCGCCGCCACTGAAGCGCCGCCGCCGGAAGATGAATTGATGGCGATGACTACCTGGCTTGCGCCGCCGCCACCGCCGGTCGAAGACCATCAACAACAGCAACAACAGCAACAACAGCAACAACAGCAACAGTAATTCCGCACAGGCACGTCGTTTCCCGTGCTTGCGCAACAAGGAATCCATCACATGAGTACCGAATACAAATCCCTACGTCTGGAAAAACAGTCCGGCGTTGCTGAAGTCATTCTGACCGGCCCCGGCAAAGGCAACGCCATGGGGCCGGACTTCTGGCGTGAGATGCCGCTACTGTTTGCGGAACTTGACCGCGACACCGAAATTCGCGCTGTTCTCCTTCGTGGAGACGGAGACAATTTCAGTTACGGTTTGGATTTGGTGGCGATGACCGGAGAGATAGGCGCATCCGGGAAAAACCTCGCTGCCGAACGCACACGCTTTCACGACAAGGTTCTAGACATGCAGCAAGCCTGTAATCGAGTTGCCGATTGCCGCAAGCCCGTCATCGCGGCTATTCACGGCTGGTGCATTGGTGGCGGTCTGGATGTGATTTCAGCTTGCGACATTCGCCTCGCTTCCGCCGACGCCAGATTCAGTTTGCGCGAAGCCAAAATCGCCATCGTCGCCGATCTGGGCAGCCTGCAACGCCTGCCGGCCATCATCGGTCAAGGCCACGCGCGCGAACTCGCCTTCACCGGCAAAGACATTGACGCTGCCCGCGCGCATCACATCGGTTTGGTCAACGATGTTTACGAAACGCCGGACGCGATGCTCGAAGCCGCACGCGCTCTTACCGCCGACATCGCCGCCAATCCGCCCTTGGTCGTGCAAGGCGTCAAACAAGTGATGAATTACTGCGCCGATAAATCCGTCGCTGACGGCCTGGAATACGTCGCCGTTTGGAACTCCGCGTTTATGCACTCGCTGGATTTGGTCGAGGCCATCACAGCCTTCAGAGAACGTCGCAAGCCTGAATTCAAAGGGCAATAACGCATCGGCAAATCGCTCGCTCGCGTGCCGCTTGCAAGTCAGATACAGGCATAACCAGACAATCGCACATCGCATTCACGAACCGCCGCAATGATGTCGGCGTCGGTCAAAAGGGCTAGTTCCGTTGCTCGCGAAGCTCGCAGCCGCGTCCGTGTTTGATGCAGTTCCGCATCGTCATAACCGGGATGCGCCATCAACTCGCTGACGCCTTCCGGCAAGCGCGCGATCAAATCCAGCAGCCAGGCTTTTGTCCAGAACCCGGTTTGCGTCACGCCAAAAAAAGCATCAGCCGTTTTGACGCCCGCGCGCCGCAATCGTCCGGCGCTGACGCGGCAAAGCTGCGCCAGCCCGAACGCGCCCAGACTTTGTCTGACGACGGAAGCGTCAAACCTCCACCTCTCGCGCGGCAACCGAACGGCGCGAATGCCGTAATCACCAATCACGCGCGCAAAGACATCAGCGACCGGCGGCAGGGCATGCGCGTGTTTGTGACTGTCCACGTGCGTCAATGACAATCCGGCTTGCAAGACCTTTTCAATCTGCGCGCGCAGTTCAATCTCGACTTCCGCCGCGCGCAACTTCCCAGCCAGCGCGCGAAGGAGCAGCGCCGTGCTCGTGCCCAAAAACTCGCCGCGTCCATCCAGCAGGCTGCCGACGCGCGAAGCTTCGGCAACCGGCGCGCCCTGCGTGATGTTGAAATGAAGTCCGACGCCCAGGCTGGGATGCAACTTGGCCAATCCCACAGCGTCTTCAAAGGCAGGCATATTCGCCATCAATGTCGTGCTGGTCAGAATGCCGCGCGTGTGCGCTTCGATGACTGCGCGATTGACGCCGCCGGTCAATCCGAAATCATCCGCGTTGACGATCAGATACTTCATGATTTCTTGCGCGCCGAAGCCAGAAACAGCAGTCCAACGCCGATCCAAAAAAACATCCGAATTTTGCGAATGATGGCCAGCGCCACGCCGAACGAGCCGTCAAAGCCCAGGACTTTCGCCAATTCGCGCG
>CAZRXE010001755.1:0-1681 GCA_964603695.1 uncultured Heliomicrobium sp. | reverse complement strand
GAGGTAAGAATCGAAATGAATCCGAAAGTTCGTTTGACGCTGTCGGCAATTCTCATCCCGCACGCGAGACATTCCGTGCTGCCAATTGTTTTCCTGCTGCTCGCGTTGGTGATGACGGCACCGGTGACGGCCAATCAATCCGCCATCCCGCAAACCAAACTGCCGGAGAGTTTGCCAGCCGCCGAATTTTCGCGCCTGAGCCGCGAGTTTTCCGAAGAAGGCGGCTACTTTCGTTCGGACAACTTCACGTCCAACGAAACTTCTTACCTCCACATTGTGGACAATCTGAAAAAGCTGGGCGCGACCGGCGGCGCTTACATTGGCGTAGGCCCGGAACAGAACTTCACCTACATCGCCAAGATTCGCCCGCGCATCGCCTTTTTGATAGACATTCGCCGCCAAGCCATCATTCAACATTTGATGTACAAGGCGATTTTTCATCTTTCGCCGACGCCCACTCAGTTCCTGTCGCGTTTGCTGAGCAAGCCGCTACCTAAAGACGCCAAAGACAAACCCGCGCTGCCGGCCGCCGACGCCAAACTAAATGATGTACTGGCGTTTTTCAGTCAGGCACAGGCGGATGACAAAACATACGCGGCGAATCTGGCGGAAATCCGCAAAGTCATCACCGAAGAATTCAAATACCCGCTGTCCGAAGCCGACATCGGCAGCTTGGATTACGTTTACAAAAGCTTCCGCACGGACGGTCTGGAAATCTCCTATCGCACGGAAGGCGCGGGCGGCGTCTACTTCCCTACCCTGCGGGAAATCCTGGCCGAAGTGGATTTGAATGGGAAACAAGGAAACTTTCTGGCCAACAAAGATGACTATGATTTCGTCCGCGACCTGCACCGCAAAAATCTGATTATCCCGGTCGTGGGCAACTTCGCCGGAAAAAAGGCGCTGATGTCCATCGGTGATTACCTGCGCAAATACAACCTGACGGTGACTGCCTATTACCTTTCGAACGTCGAGCAATACCTGTTCGGCAACGGCGAATTCACGGCCTTTGCCGGAAACGTGAAGCGGCTGCCGATCAATGAAAAAAGCCTGTTCATTCGCGCGCTGGCCGGACGCATGCCGCATCCGGCGCGAATGCCCGGCCACCGGCTGGCCACCGTCTTGCAGCAAATGACAGTCTTCGTTAAAGACTTCGACGAAGGGCTTTATCAAAGCTATCTGGATTTGATGACCACTCATTTCATCGCGCCGGAAAAGTTGTAAGCGGCGCAAAAAGGAATCGCCATGTTTGAAAACATTCTGCTGGAAAGGCGCGGACGCATCGCGCTCATCACCATCAACCGCCCGGACAAACTCAACGCGCTGAACATCAAAACCCGCGAAGAATTGGCAGACGCACTCGCCGAGTTGCGCAATGACGACGAAATCCGCGTGGTCGTGCTGACCGGCGCGGGCGAAAAGGCTTTTGTCGCCGGAGCCGACATCAATGAATTCGCCGGACGCACCGCTGTCCAGCAACGCGCCGTGATGAAGGCCAAAAGCATCTTCACCGCCGCCGAAGACTTTCCCAAACCGCTGATTGCAATGATTAACGGCTTCTGCCTGGGCGGCGGCTGCGAATTGGCACTGTCTTGCGATCTGCGCATCGCCGGCGAAAAAGCGCGCTTTGGCCAGCCGGAAATCAACCTGGGCATCATCCCCGGCGGAGGCGGCACGCAAC
>CAZRXE010001754.1:0-1978 GCA_964603695.1 uncultured Heliomicrobium sp. | reverse complement strand
TGCCTGTCATATCTTCAAACAACGCTTTGACGCCCCAGCCGCCGAAATTTTCCGTGACGGCCAGCCAGAGTTCGTTCGCGCCTTTTTTCAGCGGCAGATAGACTTCATCGTGCAAACCGATGGTTCCCATAAAATGTTCGTCGCGGGAGCGGAACACATTGCTGCCGCCGGAAATCAGCCGGTCGTTGCAATAAACCTTTACGGCATCGCTGAAACCGAAGCGCAGCTTTTTCACCTGCTCGCGGTCGGACTGAATCACCAGCCGCGCGAAGACGGTGTCGCGTTCCTGCTCAGTGCCTTGCAACCGAGCAAGGTTCGCAATTCCGTTAGGCTCGCAATCCAGCCGCTTCCAACTCAGCGATTGTTTGTCCGCCGTCTTGAACTGGTATTTGTCATTGAGCGATTTGCCGGCGACGACATTGGAAACCAGCCACGACATGACAGTGCCCGGCGGCGGCGGCTCCGATGCTTTCGGCGTGCCTTTGAGCGGCGGATTCAATTGTGCGACGAAGCTGAAATTCGAGTAATAGCCCGGTCCGAAGTTGCTGACGCGTAAGCCGACTTTGCCGGGTTTGATTTCGCGCTTCAGTTCGTTGACGAACAGCGCGGGCGTTTCCATGTCCTTGATGTAAACCTCCGTGTGTTTGCCGGCGACGACGATTTTGACGTGCGTCCATTGATTGGACTCGTATTTGATCGCCGCGCCGTAGCCTTCGCCGGAATATAGTTGCCAGGCTTCGACGCCGTTGAACACTGGCTGATATTGGTTCGCATCGCCGTGGCCGGAATGCGGCGGGCGCAGGTAAAAGTCTTCGTAATTCCGCGTGTCTTGCAATCGCCACACAGCCCCCATAAATCCCTGTTCGTCTGTGAACGCGATATCGAATTCAATGACGCCGTCGGTGAACGGCGCATCCTTGACGAGTGCAAAACCGCCTTTCAAATAAAGGGTTTTGCGTCCCAGATGTTCGATAATCTTGTGTTCTTTAGCCTGTATTTCCCAGCGGTCGGAATCGAATGAAAGAACCTGCGCGGTTGCGCGGACGGATAAAAACAACATTGCCGCCAAACAAAACTTTGCCATAAGAAATCTCCTTGTGAAGGTTTTTCGCGGCAAGCTTAGTGAGATGCATCAACACCGTCTTGTACGTTCTTGCTGCCTTCCTGGTAACGGCCCGGCGGGATGCCGACCAAGCGTTTGAAGTGCCGGGTGAGATGGCTTTGGTCAAAAAAGCCCGCCTGCACGGCGGCCAGGGAGACAGCGTCTCCCTGGCGCAACAACTCCTTTGCTCGAAATACGCGCAACTGGTTTTGGTAGGCATGCGGCGGCAAGCCTGTGTGTTCGGCGAAAACGCGATGAAAATGGAAGGGACTCAACCCCGCCAGGTTCGCCAATTTTTCCAGGGAAACATTCTCGACAAAATGCGCGCGAAGGTATTCGCAAGCGCGTTTGACCGCCTGGGGTTCCAATCCGACCTTGCGGAGTACGAGACGCTGTTCGGCAAACCGTGTAATCAATTCCGAAAGAAATTCAAGTAGCCGTGCCTCGCGTTCAAGCCGCGCCGCAGGCTGCTCCAACGTGCGATATAACCTCAGATAGTGGCTCAACAACTCCGGCTCGGAAACCACCGCGCCGGGAAAAAACGGCGTCGTGGTGTTCTTTCCGCTCAACTCCGCCGCCGCGTTGCCTAACAAAGCTGTTTCCAGATAAACCGCGCGATAACTGCAGCCGTGACGATCATAGGAACGATTGGAATGCACTTCGCCTGGGTGAACGATGAACAGACTGGCAGGCGGGGTTGGATGATTGCTGCCGCGATAAGTGAGTTCGCCTTCGCCCGCCTGAATCAAACAGAATTGATATTCCTCGTGCCAATGCCGCGGCACGGCCCCGGCGACCGCAACGCCGCGCCGCAACTCAAGCTGCGCGAAATCGGGCGGTCGCCAGACTTCAATGGTCTCAGGGGAGTCTGTTTTT
>CAZRXE010001753.1:0-4916 GCA_964603695.1 uncultured Heliomicrobium sp. | reverse complement strand
ATCCCGATCATCTTTTATATGGACGGTGTGCATGAGGATTACCATCGTCCGTCGGATTCCTACGAAAAGATTGATTACCAGAACATGGAAAAGATCACGCGCACCATTTATGCGACGGCCTGGGAACTTGCCAACCGCGCCGCTCGCCCTCGTGTGGACAAACCTTTACCTGCACAGGCTGCGGGGAATTAAATGTCTGCGAGCCTGAGTGGTAAGTTGTTGATGTCCGGCAAACTTCGGTTTGCCGGACATCTTTGCAAACAAACCTAATTTCCTTTGGCGAAGATGTCGTTTGATTGCCCCAGATCGCGAGCGGAAGGCGTGATGATGGTTTTGGCGTTGACGTAAATCTTTTCGCCTTTGGCCAGTGCGCGTTTGACATCGTCTTCGCAAACGAAATCCGCAGCTTTCGGAGTCGTCGGCTTTGCCGGCGAGGGAGCGACCGGTTGAGTGACGGGTGGAGGCGGAGTTGGAACGGGCGGTGGTTCCGCCGGTTTGCGAACGGCCAAAAAACGATCCACCAATTCGGCAATCGCCGCACGATCAATCGAAGGTGATGCCGCAGCGGGCTGCGGCGGAACCATCGCGTTACCGGGTTTAAGTGAAGGTGGCGCGGCGGTCTCGGACGTGACGGGGCGAGTTTCAAAGGCCACTCGTTTGATGTCCATCAAATGCAGCGGCGAGATGTTGTCAGACGTGACGTTGCCTCCCCAGGAGCCGCAGCCCAACGTCATTGAAGGCGCAAGCGCGGTGGAAAAACCAATCGCGCCGTGCGTCGAAGGCGAATTGACGACGACGCGCGCTGTCGGCATCAGAAGGCCATAACGAAGCGCAGCTTCGCGGTTGCGCGTGTGGATCGAAGACGTATGCCCCATTCCACCGAAGTGCAAAATCTCATCGCATAGTTTGCTGCCGGCTTCCAATCCATCAGCCACGTAATAGGCCAGAATCGGCGAAAGCTTTTCGACCGACAGCGGGTACTCGCGACCGACGCCGCCGACTTCGGCAATCAGACAGCGCGTGTTCGGCGGCACGCTGATGCCTGCCCATTCGGCCAATGTCGTGGCGGGTTTACCGACGATTTTTGGATTCAGCGAACGTGTGGGCGAAACGACGAGTTTGCCAAGTTGATCGGCTTGAGCAGCATTCAGAAAGTATGCGCCTTGCGCGACGAACTGCTCACGGACTTGTTTGTCCAGTGGCGCATCAACAATCACGGCCTGTTCCGACGCGCAGATAGTGCCGAAGTCAAAACAGGTTCCGGCCAGAATGTCGCGAACAGCTTTGGCGACATCGGCAGTGCGTTCGATCAAGGCTGGAACATTGCCCGGGCCGACGCCGAACGCGGGCTTGCCTGAAGAGTATGCGGCACGCACCAATCCCAATCCGCCCGTCGCCAAAATCACCGCCGTCAATTTGTGCTTCATCAAACTTTCCGTGCCTTCAACCGAAGTTTGTTTGATGCAGCCTATGGCTTCTGCAGGCAGTCCGGCGCGCACGCCTGCTTCGCGCATGACGTTGGCGGTTTCCACCACGCAGCCCGACGCTGAAGGATGCGGACTGAGTACGATGCTGTTGCGAGATTTAATGGCGATCAGGATTTTGAAGATGGCGGTGGAGGTTGGATTGGTTGAAGGAATGATGGCGGCCACCACGCCGCGCGGCGTTGCTATTTCCACCACCGCGCCGGTGTCGCGAACAATGCCGACCGTGCGCAAACCCTTGAAGTAATTGTGAACGTCCACTGCCGCGAACAGATTCTTGACATTCTTGTCGCTCGGATTGCCATAGCCTGTTTCTTCGTGCGCGAGCGTGGCCAGCCGAAATGATTGCGCTTGTGCGGCCACGGCCATCGCTTCGCAGATGGCGTCAATTTTGGCTTGGTCGAAAGAGGCGACGGTGGCTTGCGCGCGATGCGCCGCTTCGACCAAATCGCGCGCGGCTTGGATGGATTGCAGGTCTTTATCCGCCATAACGTGTGTTTGCCGAATCAATCCTCGCCGTTAGTCTTTTTTGGACTTGCCGTCAGTTAGGGCTTTCGGGTCTTTGCCGGTCAATGCTCCTGCCGAACGCGGCAGTACACGCTCGACTTCGATGTGCGGACGGGGAATGACGTGAACGGAAACCAATTCGCCGACGCGCCGCGCCGCCGCCGCGCCCGCGTCCGTGGCTGCTTTGACCGCGCCGACATCGCCGCGCACAAACACCGTCACGAAGCCCGCGCCGATGTATTCCTTGCCGACCAATTGCACATTGGCCGCTTTGACCATTGCGTCGGCGGCTTCCACCGCGCCGATAAAGCCTTTCGTCTCGACCATGCCGAGAGCTTCCATATTCATTGTCGTTCCTCCGAACTTGGAAATATTGATTGGATTTGAATGATTGCTTTTATTGTTGAGCCGCGATGAATACTTATTGAGTTCAACGGCGCGGCATCATAAACCGCGCGTCTGAGGCGCACAAGCGACGCACTGTAGGAAATTTCAGAGTGCGTCGCCGAGCTTTTCGCTTGCCGACGGCAAGGACGCCACTATTTTTGCCTGGCAATGATTTTGGCTGAAATCTTGCTGTAGGTCGCCGCCGGAATGATCTTTTTCGAGGTCAATTCATTCTTGGCTTTGTAGGGACGACCGGCGATGATCTTGTCCGCGAACGCATCGCCTATGCCGGGCAAGGTTTTCAACTGATCTTTGGTGGCAGAGTTGATGTCAATTAACTCTTCCTTGGCCTTGCCCATCATTTGACCGTCGCCTTTAGCCGGTGCCGGCGCGGGCTTTTTCTTCTCCATCATTTGGCCAGACGCGACGATCCCGCTCACCGCCAATACGAAAACAGCGCACAACAAATACGCAACGAGATTCTTTCTCATTCTGATTTCTCCCTTTCCGATGTTTGAGTTGTTTTTGGAATGACCGGCTTGAACCGCCGCCGGTGGAATTTGCCAGCGCAGCTTACCATACAGCCCAAATCAATCAACGGCGGCCAGTCCTTTGCGATTCAAATCGCCCGTGCGAACGCTTCCGTCTTTCACGATGAACAACCCTGGAAAACGTTTTTCCCAGGGTTTGTTGGCTGCCGGCATGTATTGCCGCGCGTTGGCTTCCACGCCGGCCACGCCCGGAACGTGCGCCGCAATGCCTACAGAATGAATCAACGCCGCGCCCGGACAAGTCAGGTCTTGAACGCTCAAAAACATCTTGTATTTTTGCGCCGCCGCCGCCATCAACATCGCCTGGCTTTGCCCTTTGCAGGCTTTGAGCGCCACGCCCGTGTAACCCATTTCGCGCGCCAGCAGCAGCGTTTCCAAATCCACCAGCGATTCGTCAATCAACACCGGACGAAGTTTGTTGGCCTGATGCATAACATTTTGACGATTGCTTTGCAGATCGCGCGCCGTCGGTTGTTCCAGATACAAAATGCGATTGAATCCTTGCGGCGTCAGCTCTTTCACCTTGCGCAAATATTCCAGCACGTATTCGACGTTCGGACAGCGTTCATTGAAATCCACGCAATACTTCCAACCGGTGGTGGGCCGTACTTCGGACGCTACACGATCAATGTTGACAGTGCGCTCAATGTCCCATTTCAAATCCTCGCCTTGCAGTTTGATTTTGATGTGGGTCAGGCCGTTGAATTTGATCCATTCCGCCAATGTTTCCGGCATCCCGTCATTGAGACGTTGCTTCAGTTCCGAAGGCAGCACCGCATCCGCGCCGCCGACCGAATGAAACAGGGCGATGCTGGGCTTGGGTTTCGGCAGAATGTAACGATCCGGGAATTCGCCTTTGAAATCGCTGTTGAGGTAGCGACTCAGATCGTGCGTCATCAAATCTCGGCCATTGGTTTGATACGCGCTCCGCCCGTGCAATTTGCCGAAAGCGTCGTGAATGGCGGCGTCAAACGCGCTGGCCGTTACCAGTGTGCAGAGCTTCGGAATCGGCGCGACAAGCTTCAATTCTTTCGAGACTTCGGCGGCGACTTTCAAGTATTCCGATTCGAGCGCGAAGTTCAGGTCAATCGGATGGCCAAATTCTTTGTAACCGGAAGTGAGCCTGGCAATTCGTTCGGCCAGGGATTTCATTGCGCCGAGCGTCTTGTTGTAGTCCATCTCGCGCGAAGGAAACGACCAGACGTTGCCGAGCGGCATCGAACCGAAGCCTTTCGCCGTTTTCCCGCTACGGGATTTCACCACGACACTTACATTAATAATCGTGGCCCGATCCACTGGCACGCCGCCGAATTTGTATGGGGCGCGGTAGCGGAACTCCTCGTAGCTGAACGAGACATCCTCAATGCGAATATCGGAAGGTTTCAAAGACGGCGCAGTGAGAAACATCGGTTGCCGGTTTTGTACCAGCGCGGCTGCTCCAAGCGATTGGAGCAGCCGGCGTCTAGAGACTGGAGCGGAATTTCTATTTTTCATTTGTTGACTGGTTAGTTGGGAACTGGATACGGAGGTCAATAATATCTGGGTGTCGGCGCGCCGACTTCACCATTTTGATTATATTGAAGGATTGCATTGAAATTGATAAACCTCTGCGCGGAGTAAGTTTCACAATGGAACGGGCAGTGAAAAAGTTCAAAAAACTCGCAAATTATAGAACACGTAAATCGAAATGTTGACAGGTTAGGGCTGCAAAACTAGCATTGGTAGGACTTTCCGCAAATCACTAACAAGTTCTCAGGAGGATATCTGATGACGCCTAATGTTTGGCGCGGGATGGCCCTTGTCCTGCTCTTGATTTCCGTGACTTTAACTGTTCTTCGGTTGACCGGGGTTACGACTTGGGACCTGGGGCCGGCAAGGCCCGTTATCCTGATTGTCGCCGTGATTTTTCTGTTGTTTGCGAGAAGAAGGACAGTTCAACAATAGGCTCGTTGTTTTTATCTGATTTTATCTGATGTCCATTTTCAGG
>CAZRXE010001752.1:0-2949 GCA_964603695.1 uncultured Heliomicrobium sp. | reverse complement strand
GCGTCGAACAACTGACCGTCGCGTAAGGTAGGGCAACCTGCCGAGGTTGCCCTGTTTACTGCAAAGACGTCTTCCAATCACGCCGGACAACCTCGGCAGGTTGTCCTACTCCAATCAAATGAGTTGTCTTCGGTTTTTGCTGGCGCTTTGTTGCGCCGTCATTGTTTTGGCCGACGCCGCGCGCGCGCAAAGCGCCGCCGTGCTGCGCGGTCGTGTGACGGACGAAACCGGCGCGGGCATTTCCGAAGCCAGACTTATGCTCACCACCGCCGACGGCAAACAGCACAGCGTCACCGCCGCAGCCGATGGCGAATTCATTTTTGTCAAAATATCGGCGGGCGAATATTCCCTGACTGCCGAAGCCAACGGCTTTCAAAACTTCACGGCAATCAAAGTCCGCGTGCCTGCTGCCGAGGCCTTGACCATTGTGCTGAAAGTCGCCGCCGTCAGCATCGAAACCGAAATCAAAGCCGATGACATAGGCGTTTCCGTAGAGCCGGATCAGAATCTGAATCAACTGGTGATTGATGAAGAAATGGCAATGGATTTGTTGCCGGACAACGAAGACGATTTACGTGAATACCTGGACGCGCTGGCCGGGCCGGCGGCTGGCGGAGTGAGCGGCGGGCAGGGCGGCGCTCGAATTTATGTGAATGGTTTCAGCGGTGGGCGCTTGCCGCCCAAAGAAGCCATCATGCAAATCCGCATCAATCAAAATCCCTTTTCCGCCGAATTCGCGCAGCCAGGCATTGGCCGCACCGAAATTCTGACCAAGCCCGGTTCGGAAAGTTGGCACGGCAGCTTCAATTTGGGTTACGGCAATTCGGCGCTTGATGCGCGCAATGCTTTCGCGCCGGTGAAGCCTGACCTGACACAGTTGCGGCACGCCTTTTCGCTCAGCGGGCCAATCATCAAAAAGAAATTGTCGTTTTTCCTCAACGGCGAACAGCGCCGAGTGGAAAGCGGCGTCATCATCAACGCCAAAACGCTCAACGGCGATTACATCGTCAATGCGCCTGCCGAAAGCGAGAACCGTTCGTATGGTGGACGCCTCGGCTACACCATCAACGACCGCAACACGCTCAGCCTGGGCTACAGTTATTATCAATCGCGCCGCGTCAGCAGTGGCGGCGGATTTGTTTTGCCGGATCGCGGTTCGATCACCGACGGCGAGAATCACTCGCTGACTTTTTCGACTACTTCCATCATCAATGCGCGGCTGGTTCACGAAGGCCGCCTGCGATTCCAGCAGGACGCTACCGGCGGCAAAGGCCGCACGCCGGGCGCGGCGATCAACGTGCTGGATGCGTTTCAAGGCGGTGGCGCAACGTGCTGCCCGCTCAATCTGCGGCAACGCGAAATCAGTCTTCAGGATTACCTGACCTTCACTTACAAAAAACACACCGTGCGCGGTGTCTTCCAATTTGATTACCTACGCAATCGCAACCTGAGCGCGAGCAATTTCAACGGCACGTATACTTTTTCCAGCCTCGATCAATATCGCCGCGTGCTGGCTGCCGAGCGCGTTGATTCCAACAACCCGGCCGGGGATTTGGTGCGCCCGACGCTTTTTACCATCAATCGCGGCAATCCGCTCGTGCGGTTCAATCAACTCGAAGCTTCCTGGTTTATTCAGGACGATGTTCGACTGCGGCAAAATCTGACCGTCTCCTTCGGTTTGCGGCAGGAACTGCAAAACAATTTGCCGGACAAATTCAATTTCGGCCCACGCTTTTCCGTCGCTTGGTTGCCGGGCAAAAAACGCAAAACCACGCTGCGCACGGGCGGCGGCATGTTTTTCAACCGGCTTTCGGCGGGGACTTATGAAACGATCCTGCGATTTGACGGCGTGACACAACAGAGTGTCGTTATTCGCAATCCGCTCTGGCCAGACCCGTTTGCGGGCAATCCCGTCATCGAAGTACGCAACACCTTGCGCCGCGTGCTCGATCCGAATTTGCAAGCGCCTTACACCGTCAATTTCACCAGCAGCCTGGAACATCAGTTCGGCAAAACGCTCTCCGTTTCGGCCACGCACGTTTACACGCGCGGCGTTCACTTTTTCCGTTCGCGCAACATCAACGCGCCGTTGCCGCTGACAGGCATTCGGCCTGATCCGGCGCAAGGCAACATTCATCAATTGGAATCCACGGCCACCTCGCGCAATCAAAGTTTGCTGTTGCGCGCCGACCGCCGCTTGAGCAAGTCGTTTTCAATCTTCAGCAATTACACGCTTTCGTGGACAAACAGCGATGCCGACAGCCCGTTCGCCTTGCCGGCGGACAGTTACAACCTGCGCCCGGAATGGGCGCGCGCGTTGACCGACCGTAGGCATGCTTTTTTTGTCGGCGGCACGGTTAACCTCCCACGCGGCATTCGGCTCTCGCCGTATGTGCAGGCGATTTCCGGCGTACCGTTCAACATTACGACAGGACAGGACGACAATCGCGACACGATCATCACGGATCGTCCGGCGGGCATTTCGCGCAACTCTAATCTATCGGCGGAACTTTACGGCAGTTTGACCAATCGTTGTTTGAGCGGTTGCCAGCCCGGCGCAACGCCACTGATGTTGCTGGATTTTCTGCGGACGAATTTTCCAAACGGCGTCGAAGCCGTCGGTCCCGGCGCGCGATACGCGAATTTGAGCGTCAGCAAAAGTTTCGGCCTCGGCAAACGCGCGGTCCCGCCGCCGAAAACGACTCGGAAAAACGCCGCGCAAACTCAGACACGCAACGAAGTGTCCCTCTTCAACGTGCAGCTTGTGGCGCAAGTGACTAATATTTTGAACCGCGTCAATTTCGGGCAATACAGCGGCGTGCTGACTTCGCCGTTTTTTGGCCGCGCGAATTTCGCGAGCGCGGCGCGGCGGATTGAATTCAGTGTCAGATTCGGTTTCTAAACGTGGGACAGACTTTAGTCTGTCCACAATGCAGACTGACTAAAGCC
>CAZRXE010001751.1:0-1967 GCA_964603695.1 uncultured Heliomicrobium sp. | reverse complement strand
CTGCCATTGTCGCCGAGCCCAGTGGCCGGATTGATCGTCAACGCGCCGCCCGCCGCCACGGATTGATTGGCATAACTCAGCGTTGGCGGCGTATTGGCCGTCACGTTAACGGTTAGATTGGTACTCGTCGTTAGCCCGTCGGCATCCGTCACGGTCAGTCCGACAATGTTGCTGCCGGGCGTGGCATTGCATAAGACAACGATGTTGGCGGTGACCGCGCCGTCCGCGCCGCTGCTGATGCCGGTCAGGCTCAGACCGGGCGGGACGTTGACGGCGGTGACGGTGAGATTGTTCGGTGTTTCCACGTCGCTGACGCCGGCAATGGTCGCCGCAGTCAGCGTGCCTGCCTGCCGCGTCAATGGAGCGATTGGCGTAATGGATGGCGTGCAATTGGACAGCAGCACCGCCACGTTGTTGGCGTTGAAATTGGTCGCCGCCAAATCCTGTCGGCCATCGCCATTGAAATCGCCTACGACGACCGAATACGACACGTTGCCTGCATTGACGCTGGTTGCTGCGGTAGTAAAACCGCCGCTGCCATTGCCGATCAAAAGCCGCAGTGTCGTCGCATCGTTCCGGCTGACAACCAAATCCTGTTGGCCATCGCTGTTGAAATCGCCGAGCGCGAGATAATGCGGATTGCCGCCCAATGTAACAGGCGAACCGGTGACCTGCGTGAACGTGCCGTTGAGGCCGCCAAGCAGAATGGTGACATCGCCCGACAGGTAATTGGCCACGGCCAGATCGGGTTGCGCATCGCCGTTGAAGTTGCCGGCGACAATCGCATAAGGCCGGTTGCCCACGCTGACGGGCGAACCTGACGCCGCGCTGAATCCTCCTGCGCCATCGCCGAGCAGAATAGTCACGTTGTTGGAGGTGCTGTTCATCACGGCCATGTCTTGTTTGCCGTCAGCATTAAAATCGCTGACCGCAATGGAGCGCGGCGAATCGCCCACGCTGACGGGCGACGCCGATGCCGGGCTGAATCCGCCGCTGCCGTTGCCCAGCAGAATGGCGACGTTGGACGTGTTGTTGGCGACGGCCAAATCCGCTTTGCCGTCGCCGTTGAAATCTCCCGCCGCGACAAATTGCGGATTCGACACTCCGCCCACAGGCGACCCCGGCGCGACAGCAAAGCCGCCGCCGCCATTGCCGAGCAGAATCGTCAAATCGTTGGAGCCTTGATTGCCGACAGCCAAATCCTGTTTGCCGTCTCCGTTGAAATCGCTCACCGCTACAGAGAAAGGATTCGCCCCCGTGCCGACCGGCGATCCGGCAGCCGCGTTGAATCCGCCCGCGCCATCACCAAGCAAAATCGTCACGTTGTTGGAAGTGTTGTTGGTCACGGCCAAATCCTGTTTGCCGTCTCCGTTGAAATCGCCGATGGCCGAATAAAACGGGAAGCTGCCCACACCAATCGGCGAACTCGGCGCAGCGCCAAAGCCGGAACTGGTCGGCGAACAATTGGCGGGATTGTTGACCGTCAGCGTAAAGGTTTTGGTCGCCGTGCCGCCGTTGCTGCTGAAGGATTTGACCGTCACGGTGTAAGCACCCGCCGGATGCGCGTCGGTGATGTTGACGACACCGGTTGACGGACTGACAGCCAGCAGGCCTTTGAAATTGGGCGAAGTCGTCGCCGTCGCGCCGGCGGCATTTGTGGGCGGGGCGCTGGGCGTGACGCTGGTGTTTGCGCCGGTGATGACGGTCGCGTTTGCGTAATTGCCGAGCGATGTGGCAACCACCGAATTGACCGTCAGCGTGAAGGAAGCGTTGATAATCGCGCCGCAAGTGTCGGTCACGCGAATCGTTATCAGGTTCGTGCCGACCGGAAAATCATTGCCGAGGGTCAGGACGCCGTTCGCGTTGTTGACCGTTACCCTGCCGGCGGCAGGTTGCGAGACGATGGAGGCTAAACCGCCAGTGTCGCTCAACCCTGTGGCCGGATTGACGGTCAAGCCGTTGCCGAC
>CAZRXE010001750.1:0-1706 GCA_964603695.1 uncultured Heliomicrobium sp. | reverse complement strand
CGCACGCAACACGAAACTGCCGGTTTCGGATGTAGTGAATCCGTTGACCGGAGCGACGCTGACCGGCAACGACGCTTGCGTGGTGCTGGCGGCAAACGCAACCGACGCTGAGTTCTTTTCGACGGCATTGTTGGCAATGGGCAAGGAAACAGCGAAACATTATCTTGAAAACCTTGAATTGATCGTTGGCTGGATTGATTCCGAATTCTCCTGGCTGAAAAACCAATGAGCATTACTCGCCGAACTTTTCTGGAAACCGCCGGCGCAACGCTGGCCGCGCGCGCGGTGTTACGCGCTAACGAAATGCCGCTGCGCGTTGCCGTCATCGGCACGGGCGGACGCGGTTCGGATTTGACTCGCGCACTAACGACGATTGACGGCGTCGAATTGATCGCCGTTTGCGACGATTATTCGCCCCACCTGGAACAAGGCGCGAAATACGCCGGGCAGCAGGCAAAGACTTATGCCGATTACCGTCGCCTGCTGGACGAAGCCAAACCGCAAGCCGTAGTCATCGCCGTGCCGCTCTATCTACATTAT
Organism: uncultured Heliomicrobium sp.; assembly: GCA_964603695.1. GTDB lineage: Bacteria > Acidobacteriota > Blastocatellia > RBC074 > RBC074 > RBC074. The sequence continues at coordinate 1,166 of CAZRXE010001750.1, read as the reverse complement.
CAAATCGCAGCGGATTGTTTGTCGGCGGGCACGGATGTCTTTCTGGAAAAGACTATGTGTTATTCGTTTGCCGAAGCCAAAAAGCTGGCCGCACAAGTCGCCGCGTCAAAGCGTGTGTTTCAAGTCGGTCTGCAACGCCGCGCCAACGCCATTTACAAACAAGCACAGGCGATGGTCGCCGCCGGAATGATCGGACAAGTGACGGCTATCAAATCGCAATGGCATCGCAACAATTCCTGGCGGCGTCCAGTGCCCGTGCCGAAAAGCAACGCCGATTGGGTGAAGCTGGAAAAGAAATTGAACTGGCGTTTGTACAAAGCTTATTCGCAAGGTTTGATGGCTGAACTCGGCAGCCATCAAATGGACGTGGCCAATTGGTTTTTGGGCGCGCATCCGAAACGAGTGATCGCTTCAGGCGGCATCGAATACTTCCGCGATGGCCGCGAGGTTTACGACAACATTAACTGCCTGTACGAATACGAGCTTCAAGACGCGAAAGGCAAGCCTTACACCGTGCGCGCAACTTACTCATCGCTCTGCAACAACGCTTACGAAGGCGCGTCGGAATTGATTCTGGGCACAAAAGGCAGCCTGTATCTGACCAGCGCGAAAGGCTTGCTCTTTCAGGAAAAAGGCACGGACGCGGTCAGTTGGGAAGGCAACAAAGATCAACAGGCCGCCGATGCCAACGCCGCCGTTGTGACCGCAGGCAAGACGTTGAAACTGTCCAACGACCCGTGGGCGCATCGCGGCGCGCCGTTTGAAATTGACATCGCCGAAGGCAACGACACCCGCGATGAATTGGTGGCGTTTGTGGATTGCGTGCGGCGGCAGGACGCAAAAACGATTTGCGATGCGCAGATAGGATTGACTGATTGCGCCACGATTTTGATTGCGAATCAGTCAGTCGAAACAGGCGGATGGATCAGCTTTCCGGTGTAAGCCTATGAACCTGATGTCGGCGAGTAACCTGCGGATGGTGGCGCTGGCCGCGCTTTCGATGTCTGTCGGCTGGGGCTTGCGCGGCGATTACGGCCACGAAGCGGGCGCGATGATGCCCGGCGCGATGCTTGGACTGGCTTTGTGTTTGGCCGCCGGACGCACCGATTGGTTGCAGCGCGCGCCGACCGTTGCCGCCGCGTGCGCCCTGGGCTGGGCCTTCGGCG
>CAZRXE010001749.1:0-8565 GCA_964603695.1 uncultured Heliomicrobium sp. | reverse complement strand
AAGACAGTTTCAAAGCAAGCCCGCGCAGTTTGGAAAGCCCGCACTACATTTTCTTGAAAGCCATGATTACTTCCGCTCAGTGCCGGAGTGCGAAAAATATTTTTCGCACGCTGGCACGTTTCGTTGGCAAACGACGCCTGTTTGAGCAGACGCGCATAAATTGCGAATCGCGGTCTTGCAGGCGGGTTTCAAGCTGCGGGACGGCGAAGCTCGCCTGACAGGTTTTGTCGTTATTGAATCACAGAGGAAAAAAATGAATCAGGTTCTCCGACATACTCTTCAATTAGTAACATCGCTGCTGTTAGTCGCCGCCGTGCTTTGCTCCGCCGTTCCGCGCCGCACGGCCAAAGCCGGCGCGCCGTTCGCCGTCATCACTGTGACCACGGCGGTGGATGAAGATGCAATCAACGACGATTGTTCGTTGCGCGAAGCCATCATTGCTTCAAACACCAATGCGCCATATCGCGGTTGTTCGGCGGGTGTTGCCGGCCAGGTGGACACCATTAACTTCAACATTGGTCTGACGCCGGTTATTGCGGTGACCAGCGAATTGCCGACCATCAACGAACCGCTCAGCATCTCCGGCAATAATGGCGCGTTGTACGTGACGCTCAATGGCGACAGCGCGGGACCGGGCGCGGTTGGCTTGCGCGTGGCCACTGCCAACCCCATCGGCTCAAACACGGTTCTCGATCGGCTGGTGATACGCGATTTTCGCGGCGACGGAATACAACTGACGGGCAACAACAACACCGTCCAAAGGTGTTACGTCGGCGTGGGCGAAGACGGCACGTTCGCGGCGGGTAATTTCGGCCATGGCATTTCAATTACTGGTTCGGGCAATCAAGTCGGCGGAACACTCACTCAGCGCAATATTATTTCCGGCAACCTGCACGACGGTATTTCGATTGTTGGCGCTTCGGCAACCAACAATCTCATTCAGGGAAATTATATCGGCACGAATGCAGCCGGCACCGCGGCGCTCGGCAACCTGGAGCGTGGCATCTCGGTCTTCAGCGGCGCTGACAACACGGCGATCTTCAACAACGTAATCTCTGGCAACGGCCTTTACGGAATAGACATCGCGTTCAATACGTCCAACTGTCAGATCAAAGGCAACCTAATCGGCACGGATGCGGCGGGCGAGGCCGCCTTGGGCAACACTGCTGGCCTGTTGATCAACTTCGGTTGCTCCGGCATCACGATTGGCGGCGTTACGCCGAGCGAACGTAATGTGATTTCGGGCAACGGCTTCACACCGCTGACCGGTGGCGGTGTGACCATCGCCAACAACTCAAGTTCCAATACCGTAAGCGGCAATTACATCGGCACGAACGCGGCGGGAACGGCGGCGCTGGGCAACAATATTTACGGCATCGCGATGGGATCGGGCGCGGTCGGCAATACCATCGGCGGCATGGCGGCAGGCAGTGGCAATCGCATTGCGTTCAATAATCAAGTAGGCGTGTTCGTGAACGAGTCGGATTCCATTGGCAATCGCATACTGGGCAACCAAATTTATTCAAACGGCGCGCTCGGCATTGATTTGAACAACAATGGCCCGACCTCCAACGACGCGGGCGATGGCGACACGGGGCCGAACAATCAGCAAAACTTTCCCGTGCTGACTTCCGCCGTCGTGCTGGGTTCGAGCGTGAGCATTCAAGGCACGCTCAACAGCGCGGCCAATACAGCCTTCCGCGTTGAGTTCTTTTCCAATCCGGCTTGCGACGCTTCAGGCAACGGCGAGGGGCAAGTCTATTTGGGTTTCACGAACGTCACGACGGATGCCGGCGGCAATGCGACGTTCAGCGTTTCGCTGTCCGTCAGCCTGACCTTCGGTCACGTGGTGACGGCGACAGCGACCGATCCGGCGGGCAATACTTCGGAGTTTTCGGCTTGCAGTTGTACTTATACGCTGACGCCTTCAGTTACAAATTTTTCGCCTGCGGGCGGCGGCAGCACGATTGCGGTTGCCGCCAGCTCCGGTTGTTTGCGTCCGGCAACAAGCAGTGTTCCGTGGATTACCGTGACCGGCGGCGCGAGCGGCAGCGGCAATGGAAACGTCACTTACACTGTCGCCGCCAACGCTTCGCCGATGCCGCGCAGCGGTTCGATCACCATTGCCGGATTCAGTTTCAACGTCACGCAGCAAGCCGTCGGCGCGGTAGTTCAGGAAAATTTCGACAGCGGCATTCCGCCCACCTGGACGGTGATTGACGGCGGCAGTCCCGGCGTTTACTTCAATACCGGCGGGGCGCTGACGTGGACGACCGATAATCCATGCAGCCAATTGTTGTTGCCGCCATTCGGTGGAAAAGTCGCGATGGTGGATGCAACCTGCGCTATGCCGGGTCTGATTCTGGATGAGGAATTGCGCCCGCCTGCTTTTGACGCCACAGGGTTGGGCACTGTGTTCATTGAATTTTTCAGCCAGTTCAAATGGTCTGCGTCGGCACCCAATAACAAAGGCGATGTGGATGTCAGCACTAACGGCGGCGCAACCTGGACCAACGTCTTGCGCTTGGAAAACGGCAACGACGGCGTTCCCACGCCCGTCACCAAAAGCATCAACATCACGCCGGTGATTGCCGCCAATCCGTCGAATGTGCTGGTCAGAATGCACTACTACGGCACGACCATTTCCAATCAGTTCCGGCCTTTGCGCCCCGATGCGCAGGAGCTTTCCTGGGGCATAGATTTTTCGATTTATTCCTTCAATCTCGCGCCGACGAGCCAAAACTTTTCCGCCGGCGGAGGTAGCGGAATGGTCAATGTCAGCGCCTCCGCCGCCGTCCCCAATCCTCAAGGCGAGTGGACGGCAATCAGCAATGTTCCGTGGATTACTCCGGCATCGCAGGGCGGCACGGGCAACGGCTCGCTGGGTTATGTGGTGGCACCCAATCCGACTACCAATCCGCGCACCGGAACACTGACCATTGCCGGCAACACCTTCACTGTGATGCAAACCGCTTGCGCGCCCATCACCATTTCGCCGATGACATTGGCTGACGGCATTGTCGGTGCGCCGTATCAGCAAAACCTCGCGGCCGGCGGCGGCACAATGCCTTACACCTTCGGCGTGACAGCGGGAACCTTGCCGAATGGATTGACGCTGTCGTCGGCGGGACTGCTTTCCGGCACGCCGACGACGGCGGGAACTTCCGTCTTGACCATTCGCGCGACCGATGCCAACAACTGCACCGGCGAACGCCAGTACACGCTGATGATTAACTCACAAAACAATGGCTTACAGTTCTTCCCGCTACCGCAACCGGTTCGTTTGCTCGAAACCCGTGCAGGCTTGACGGGCTGCACCACGCCCGGCGCAATCATCAATGCCGGCGGTACGTTCACGCTACCTGCACGCACGGCTTGCGCCGGCATTCCCGCCGAGGCCCAGGCCGTTACCGGCAACGTCACCGTCGTTCCTTCAGGCGGAGGCTATCTGACGCTCTTCCCAAGCTCGGCAGCACAGCCCACCGTTGCTAACTCGAACTTCGGTCCCGGCGAAGTCACTAACAACGTTTTTACCGTCGGACTTGGCGCAGGTGATGGCGCGTTCAAAATCTTTGCCACTGCGACAACGCATGTGATTGTGGACGTGACGGGTTACTACGCGCCTCCTGCGGCGGGCGGCTTGTACTTCCATCCGCTCGCCACGCCGGTTCGACTGCTGGAAACGCGTGCAGGTTTGAATGGCTGCATCGCTCCCGGCGCACCGCTCATCGGCACGGGCGATCCGAATGCCAATCCGAATCAGGACTTCGTCATACAAGGCCGTTCGCCCGTGACCGCGCCCTGCAACTCGATTCCGGCATCGGCGCAAATGCTGGTCGGCAACGCAACGAGCGTGGTTCCCGACAGCGGCGGTTATCTGACAATTTATCCCAGCGGCGGCGCACGCCCGCTGATTGCCAGTTCCAACTATGTCGGCAGCGATGTCATCAACGGCCCGTTCTCCGTCAAACTCGGCGTGGATGGCAAGTTCAAGATTTACACTTTGCGAACGACGCATCTGGTGATTGATATCCTCGGCTATTACAGCGAAGAGGCTGTGGACGCCAACGGGGCGGGACTGTTATTCAATCCGCTGCCCGCGCCGGTGCGCTTGCTGGAAACGCGCCCCGGCGGTCCGCCCTTGACCGGCTGCACACGGACGAATGCACCGATTCAAGGCAATCTCAACGCAGCCACGCACACGCAACAAGCGCGCGATTTCTGCGGTCTGCCGGCTACGACACAGGCGCTGGTCGGCAATGTGTCGGTGGTGAACACTGTGGGCGCGGGCTTTCTAACTTTATTCCCAGGCGATCTGACCAGCGCGCCGCTGGTGGCCACGTCGAACTATCCGACGCCGGCAGCCGCCGGTTACAACCGGCATTACTTCGTTGGATTGAGTCCGTCGGACGGGACGTTCAAAGTGCTGACACAATTCACGACTGAGTTAATAGTGGATGTCTCCGGTTACTTCGCTCCCTGAGAAGGGAGCGGCTGATAGTAACTTCAATAAAACGTAGCGCAGGTTTTCCAAACTACCTCTGCAAAACCAAAGGCCATTCGCCACCAGCTTGCGGATGAACACGGGTCGGGTTTGAGAAAGAATCCGTGTTCATCCCTGATCAGGCTGCGCTCATCGGTGTTGGAGTTTCCGGCTTTGCCCAGGTTCAACCAGACAATCGGAAAAGCAGTTCCCTGATAGACAATGCCTAGTACTCGACTTTATCCAATTTTGGTCTTTGAAATTTTGAAATAGTGACGGCAGGCAGCGTAGATTGCGGGAGAAAACTCCTATAAGAGATGACTTCCCAATGCAGACACCACCTGCCGAACTGTTGAATCTGATAGTAGTTTTCCAGCCGCTGTTTACCAGGCCGGTTTGAGAGCACGCCAAAGTTTTGTTGCTAGGCGCTCTGCTCGCGCGCGGCAAGCGCACTCTTACCGCTTGGTCGGTTTGAACCAAGAGAAAGCTTTTCAGAATTATCATCGAGTGCTTAATTGTGCGTCCTGGTGCGCCTTGCAGGCCAGCCGGATATTGCTCGGTTTGCTGGTGATCTTGTTGCCGCCGGATGCCACGGTTGTGATCGGCGCAGATGACACTATCGAACGGCGGCGCGGCAAGCAGATCAATGGTTTGAGTTGTTATCGCAATCCGGTCAGGTCCAGTCACAAATACGTCATCAAATGTTTTGGCTTGAAATGGCTCTCGCTGATGTTGCTGACCAAGCTGCCCTGGAGCAGTCGCGTTTGAGCTTTTCCAGTTTGACCGTGCTGTGTCGCGCTCAAGTTGAAGGGCAAACTCCGAAGGTCTGGCCGACGCGATGGTGGCGCAAAAGCGGCAAAAAAACCAAAGCGAAGGCGAAAACCGCGCTCTCCAAAGCCACGCCGCGACAGCATAAAACGGCGATTGATATGTTGATGATTCTCATTCGCGTGGTGCATCGCTGGTGGCCAAAGCGATTGATTGTGCTGGTTGCGGACGGCGGTTATGCGGCGGTTAAATTGGCCCCGACTCCTTGTTTGCTGGGACTGTTTTCGCTGGTCGTGTTGCTCACCCATAAACTGCACCCTGACGGCAAAGTGCCTACGCTGAAAGCGGCTTGGTACGCCAATCCGGAACCAACCTTTTCTGACTGTTTGATATTCATTCGTAAGGCACTTATGGCGCTCACTCAATTATGTAGACTCTGCTCCACAGGCAGAGTCGGTTGGTTTTCCCGCACCTGTCTGGGTAAATTGGTTTTCCTGTTTAACTGGTGCGGCTTAAATGGATAAAGTCGAGCTACAAACAGGCAATGTGTTGATTCCGGTTTCAATGCCACATGGCCTTTTTCTTTTCCGCTCCGAAGTTGGAAAGCCGCTTGTCCGCGCCACTTCGAGATGCCGGCTTTGCAACCGTTCCGGCAGTGCTATAATCGCCTTTCTTCAAAGCACAAGGAGCGAGCAATGCCAACACGAGAAGTAATGATCGAGATGGGGTTTTCGTCCGCGCACGCGTTGCGCGGCTATCAAGGCAAGTGCGAAAACACTCACGGTCATAATTACAAAGTCGAAGTTTATGTGCGCGGCGAGCGATTGAATGACATCGGGTTGCTGATTGATTTCAAAGACCTCAAAGCCGCCACCCGCAAAGTAGTAGATTACCTAGACCACAAAAACATCAACGAACTGCCGCCATTCGACAAGGAATTGAATCCTTCGGCGGAAGAAATGGCCGGGTTCTTCTTCCACGAAGTCGGACGCCAGATCAACAACGACCGCGTGCAGGTTCATAAAGTCCGCGTTTGGGAAACAGACACTTGCGCGGCCACCTATTCGGTTGATTAACCACAAGCTGCAACCAAGCGGCTTCTTTGAAGGAGTGGAGCAATGACTGAGAAGCAAACGACCTGTGATCCAGTGGATTACGTGATTGACTCTTTCTGGGCTATGTTGCCGGAAAAGACCGCCGACGACGTGGCAACGTTCAAAAAAGACGTGCTGAAAGGCTTTCGCAGCCTGATGGATTCAGTGATTGATTCCGCCATCGCCAGCATTGACCGCCATGTCGAAAGCGCCCGCCAAATGCGCAAAGAGTGGGAGAAACAAGACACCGCTGCCGATGCGGCAGGTGCTGATGCGCCACCCAATCCCGCCTGAAGTCAAGACGCTCGATGCCAACCTCTTCGGAACAATTTGATGCTGCCGTCATCGGCGGTGGAGTGATCGGCTGTTCCATCGCCTGGCGATTGGCGCAAGCCGGAATGCATGTTGTCGTTGTCGAACGCGGCGATGTGGGCGGCGAAGCTTCACACGCCGCCGGCGGAATGCTTGCGCCCCTGGCCGAAGCGGACAAGGCCGATGACTTTTTCCAACTGGCGGTGACCAGCCGCGCGATGTATGCCGAATTCGCGCGCGAATTGAAACAGGTAAGCGGCACTGACATCGAGTACCGCACTGAAGGCACGCTCTTTTTGTCGCTAACCGAAGAAGACGATGAGGAACTCGACCGACGCTGGCAGTGGCAGCATGCCGCTGGCTTGAACGTCAAACGGCTCAACGCCGATTGCGTCCGCAAACTGGAACCGCTGGTGGATGAAAAGCTGCGCTGGGCGCTGAAGTTTCCAGACGATCATCAGGTCAACAATCGGCTGTTGACCATTGCGCTTCATTCCGCCGCGCGAAAAGCCGGCGTCGAATTTGAGACGCAACTTGCCGTGGATCAAATTCTGACGGAAAACCAGTGCGTGACGGGCTTACGCACGACGCGCGGAGAGATTCGCAGCAGGACTGTCATTCTAGCTGCCGGAAGCTGGTCAAGTTTGTTGCTGGAAAGCGGCGCGAGCTTGCCGCCGGCGTTTCAAGTCGAACCGGTACGCGGGCAAATGATCGCCGTTGAAATGCCGCAGCCGCAGGTCAACCACGTCATTTATTCTCGGCGCATTTACCTGATTCCCAGACTCGGCGGCGTGTTGATTGCGGGTTCGACCACGGAACGCGCGGGCTACGACAAGCGCGTGACGGCAGGCGGCGCGGCTTCGATCATTGAACGCGCGGCGGAAACGCTGCCCTGTTTTCGCAACGCAGCGATCAAGGAAACCTGGGCGGGATTGCGTCCGGGTTCGCCAGATGACTGGCCGATTCTGGGCGCGGATTCGCGTATCAGCGGGCTGGTTTATGCGACGGGCCATTACCGCAACGGGATTTTGCTGACGCCCGCGACCGCGCAAGCCATCAGCGAACTGGTCTTGAAAGGCGAAAGCGGCGTTCGATTAACGCCCTTCAGCCCGGAGCGTTTCAGGCAAGGCGGCTGAGCGCCTGAAACAGTCCGATCAAAGTCTTTGCGTCGCGAATCTCGCCGCTGTGGATCATCGCTCGCAACTCTTTGACGCTGAACCCGCGAATTTCATAAATCACCTCGCCCACGTCCAGCGCCTGTTCGCGCTGCTGCAAATCCCAGGCGAAGAAAATGTGCATCAATTCATCGCTGCTGCCGGGCATTGCGTAACATTCGCAGACCTTTTCCAGTCGCCCGGCTTCGTAGCCTGTTTCTTCCAGCAATTCGCGCGCGGCGCACTCTTCGGGCGTTTCCAGCGCCACCATTCGTGCGTTTTCTTCGCGACCTTCCAGCGTTCCGGCGGGCAGTTCCCATAAAACTTCGTCGGCGGCGTAACGATATTGATGCATCAGCACAATTCGGTTTTCATCGAGAAACGGCACGATCACGCAGATTCCCGGATGGCGCAGCGCGGCGCGCGTCACGGTTTGGCCAGTGGTTTTGTCCAGAATGGTTTCTCGATTGACCAGCCAGCGCAGCTCGTCGCCGTGTTTTGACGCGCGAATTTCGCGAAATTCGGTTTTGGTTTCCAGCCACTGAAATTGAGCTTCCATGATGTTTGTTGACCTCTCACTTAAATCAGCAACTAAGGGGCCGCTTGCTTACGCGCGCGATACAGTTATGCGCGCGCTCACGAATCAAGAACGAATGCGGATTCCGCCTGAAACTATTACTGTTTCTTCCCGCTCACAAGTACGTCCCCTTTTTCGGCCAGCTTGAAGAGGCCGAAGACATGCTGGTATTGTGCC
>CAZRXE010001748.1:0-3631 GCA_964603695.1 uncultured Heliomicrobium sp. | reverse complement strand
GCTTGGTGGCTTCGTTCAGCGGGTCGATGTCGGGGTGCGCGGGGTCGTGCGCTGCTTTGATTTATGGCAATTCGATTTAGCGTTGCGGCGGCAATTCACGCTCACTGAGCGTATGAATCTGCAATTTCGTATCGAAGCCTTTAATGTTTTCAATCACGCCAATTTTGCCCGCCCAATTGCGGACATCACGAACCCGCTGTTTGGACAGGCGACGTCACTGTTCAATCGTGGACTTGGCGCGGGCGGCGTGACGGGCGGCCTGAATCCGCTTTATCAAATCGGCGGGCCACGTTCATTGCAAATGAGTTTGAAACTGAATTTCTAACCATGATCCGAACCATTGCACGCAAGGAATTTCGAGATGTGTGGCGAGACGGACGCCTGCGCCTGCTGGCAGGCGTCGTCTGGCTGTTGCTGCTGGCAGCGTTGGCGGCGGGCTGGAAGCATCACCGCGAATTTCAGGCGCAACAAAGCGAAGCCCAGCAGGTGATGCGCGCCGAGTGGGTCAATCAAACTGAAAAAAATCCGCACGCAGCCGCGCATTACGGAACCTTTGCGTTCAAGCCGCAACCATCGCTGTCGCTGGTAGACAAAGGCATTGAATCATATACCGGCGTCGCCGTTTATTTGGAAGCGCATAACCAGAACGACTTTCAGTTTCGCCCGGCACAGGATCAATCCAGTGCCGCGCGGTTCGGCGAACTGACGGCAGCGGCGGTGCTGCAATTGCTCGTACCTTTGTTGATTGTGCTGCTTAGCTTCGCGGCCTTTGCCGGAGAGCGCGAAGACGGAACGCTGCGGCAGGTGTTAAGCCTGGGCGTTTCTGGCAAACAGTTCGCGCTCGGAAAGGTCGTAGGTATAACAATGGCGTTGGCGGCTTTGTTTGTGCCTGCGATTCTCATTGGCACACTGGTGTTGCTGCTGGCAAGTGATGGGCAAGCGTCAGTCAGCTTCGCACGATGGAGCGTGCTGGCGTGCGGTTATGCCATTTACTTCGCCGCCATCCTGTTTCTGGCGCTCGCAGTTTCCGCGTGGTCGCGCAGTTCCCGTGCGGCGTTGGTCATACTAATCGCTTGCTGGTTTGTCGGTACGTTGATCGTCCCGCGCTTTGCGGCAGACGCTTCGCGCCGTTTGTATCCGACTTCGACCGTCGCATTCCGGCAGGCGATTGAAGACGATTTCAATCAAGGAGTGAACGGCCACGACCCTGCGAGTAAACGCAACGAAGAATACAAACAGCAAATTCTGACGAAGTATGGAGTCAAGACAATTCAAGAGTTGCCGATCAACTTCGACGCACTGTTGATGCAGGCGGATGAAGAATATCGCGCCACGGTTTTTGACCATCGCTTCGGCGAATTATGGCGAACGTGGGACAAACAAAATCGCTTTCAGATGCTCTGCGGATTGTTGGCTCCGGTGCAAGCGGTGCGCGCGCTTTCGATGGGGTTGGCGGGCAGTGATTTCGCCGCGCATCGTGACTTCGCCGTGCAGGCCGAAGCCTATCGCCGCACGCTCGTCAAAAGGCTGAACGATTACATGATGCAAAATTCCCGGAGCGGCGACTGGGAATCAAAAGCCGGACGCAGCTTGTTCGCGGGGATTCCCGATTTCACCTATGCGCCGCCGCCCGCCGCTGAAATCATCCAACGCCAACGCCCAGGCTTGCTGGCGCTGTTGTTATGGCTAGGGGCGAGCGCGGTCCTGCTGTGGCTGACGGTTTCCCGCCTGAGAGCGGATTGAGAAAGGCGGACGAATGCAAAAACAAATCATCCGGCACGAATGGAAAATGCTGCGCGGCGATGCGGCGCTGTGGATTGCAGTCGGATTGCTGCTCGCGCTGACCCTTTACGCCGCTTACAACGGCAAGCAGTGGCGACAGTTGATTGAGCGCGCGCCGCAACCATCGCAGGCGAATGAGAACAAAGAATACGCCGCGCTTCGACAGGAACTCGCCGACATTCTCAGCGGCAAAATCAAAGCCTCCGCCGAAGCCGATTTTGGCAGTGGCGAATATCACCGCGACGTGCGCGACCCTTATATCACGGGCTATTACGGCAAAGTCGTCACCGCGCTGCCGTCCGCGCCCTTGCTCGGTTTGTGCATCGGGCAGTCCGACTTGAATTCGTCGTATTACGTCATCAACACCCGTCCGCGTCACGAACTGATGACCTTTGCCAAAACCGCTGAAATCGAAAACCCGCTGCATCTGCTGATCGGCAATTTCGATCTGGCGTTTGTCATCGTCTATCTCTTCCCGCTGCTCATCATTGCGTTGACCTATAACCTGATCTCCGGCGAACGCGAAGCCGGGACGTTGGCCTTGACGCTTTCGATGCCGGTCAGCTTGCGGCAAGTCGTGACGGGCAAACTGCTGTTGCGCGCCGGAATCTTTCTCGTGTTGGGATTGCTGTTGCCGCTGCTGGCGTTTGGGTTCAGCGGCAGTCCGCGCGCAGCCATTCCGCGCTTGTTGCTCTGGTGGGTGGTGACGCTGGCTTACGGCGCATTCTGGTTTGCGCTGTCGTTGTTGATTGCGGGGCGCAATACGAGTTCGGCGAATAACGCAGTCGCGTTGACCGCCTGCTGGCTGGCGTTAGTGGTCATCCTTCCCGCGTTGATTACGTTGGCGGCGAATGTGATCTATCCGGTTCCTTCGCGCGCCACCATGTTACAAGCCCTGCGTGCCGCCGAACGCGAAGTTGCCGAAGACGCTCACAAAGAAGAAGTCATCAAGGAGTTTGCCGCGCAGGTCGCAGCGTTCTATCCCGGCGATGTGCGTGCCGCCATCCAACGGCGCGCAGGCACGTTGACCGATTACGCCCGCCGCTACGCCATCAGCCACCGCCTGACTGAAATTGAACAACGCTTTGAGACGGCCAAAAACCGACAACAACATTTTGCGCGCCGACTGGCGTTTATTTCTCCTGCGTTGCTGACACAATTGCTGTTGAGCGATGTCGCGGGATCGAACGCGGAACGCTTCGAGCGATTTGCGAGTGAAGTCGCGGCGTATCATCGAAACTGGCTCAGCTATTTCACTGGCAAACTGTTGCACGGCGCACAAATCACGCTGGAAGACCTCAATCAATTGCCACGTTTTTTGTGGCAGGAGGAAGCCAGCGGCCAGTTGATGCAACGCCTGTGGCCGAGTCTGATGGTGCTGATTTTGTTCACGCTGCTGCTCGTCGTTGTGGCTCTGCGCCAGCTCCGCCGCTACCCGCTCGCCGGATAACAACTTGCCGCACGATCGCAACCGTTGGCCCGCCGAATCCAGCCATTCATTGAAAAGCAAAGGCGCAAACATCGCAGCGACACCTACATTCACGCTGGCAAATCTTTCATCATTGTGGAGGCTGTATGGAAACACTCTGGCAAGACCTGCGCTTCGGTATTCGCACGTTGCGCAAAAAACCGGGCTTCACGCTGGTCGTGATTCTCACGCTCGCGCTCGGCATTGGCGCGACGACGGCCATTTTCAGCTTCGTTAATGCCATCCTGCTGCGGCCATTTCCATACCGCGAGCCTGAGCGGCTGATGATTTTGCGCAATCAAGACCCGAAGCGCGGCGCGGATGCAGTCAGTCCTTCCATCCGCGATTACCTCGATTACCGCGAACAGCAGCGCAGTTTCG
>CAZRXE010001747.1:0-2018 GCA_964603695.1 uncultured Heliomicrobium sp. | reverse complement strand
TACAAATGGCCGTCTTCAAGCCGAATATGCTTAAGAAGAGGACAAGGAAATTTACGCGGAAACAACTAGTAATCACGTTCCTCAAAATCTATCCCGTAGCCGCCGCGATTTATTCCCTATTACCACTGATGGCGTGGGTAGTGGTGGTAAAACTGGCTGGTTATGAAGTCATTGGGGAAGGACCTTTTCGCCTGTTGATTGCGGCGCTGGCCTTAGGGATGGTCTTCGGATTGTTAATAGGGTTGCTAGGCGTATTCCTTAAGGGGCTAGATGGCGGAGTAAAAGGCGGGATAGATGGTGTACAAATCGGCATGCTGCTTGGCGGACTGAGTATTACGTTGTTTACTAAACTCAACGTTGGATTATTTCTCGGATTGGCCTTCGCGCTGCTTGCCGGGCTAGCTGGTAGATTGGCGCTCGGGCTGGTTATTGGGCTGTTCGTCGAGCTAGTCCTCGTACTTGTCTCTCCTGCGGTCTTTGGGGACAACAAGGTGGTGGTCAATTATGCACTGGCTTTCTTACCGTTTTTTCTATTTACGTATTTTCGCCCAATTTATCTGTTACCTTATGTTGTGCAATATCGCCGTGCTAAGGCTGCCACCAATCCTTTCTCAGTCTTTCGCAATTCGCCAGTGCATTGGGATGAACTCATCGCTACCCCACTACCGTATTTGAAAGATTGGCTAGTAAGTTTGGTCAAGCATGACCGTGAGCGTGGTTTAGGAGAAATCCTGTTCGTCGCCGAGAACTGCCCTTATCAACGCAAAGCGGCCCTCAACGCCTTGTTTAAAGTGATTAAGCAGGACTTGGAGCGCATAAGCGATTTTGAAGACCTAGCCAAGGCTGCGGAGTTGCTGAAGGCATTTCCAGCTGGAACCGAGGCATTGCCCAAGGAATTGAAAGAATTGGATGATGCGCGTCGCCGCCTTAATACGATTTCTACATTGGCGCAAGATTATCGAGTGCGTCTCACGCTGGATGGAAAATTAAAAGTATTGGGCGACTTGCAGCGCGAATTGGAACCTTTTCGTAGTGCAATGGCGTTTACACCAACTCCGGTCGGCAAAATTTTCGGCCCCCTAGCGGAGAGTTGGTTAAAGATGGTCAGGGAGGCGGAAACGTCAGTCCGCGCACGCTTACAATTCGTTGCGCTCCCCAATCCTTATGTGGCTGGTTCGGCGCTGCAACCGCGCGATTTCTACTTGCTGAAAGGGCGGAATGACATTATCCGGGCGATTGAAAAAGAAATTCTCAAGACAAAGCAGCAGTTGTCTCTGTTTCTTTATGGTCGCCGTCGCACAGGGAAGTCTTCGACGTTGTTGAATCTGCCACACCTTCTCAGCAGCGAGTTTGAGCCGGTTTACATAGATTGCCAGGACGCGAAATGGTATGAGAGTGATCAAGCGTTTTGTTACAACCTGGCACGCAACATTTTTGGTCGGTTGCACCAGAGAGAAGCCGTCAAAGGCATTATCCAACCTCAAGAAAAACAGTTCGAGAGAAACGCCTTCACGCGATTGGACGAATACCTCGATCAGTTCGAGCGGCTGGCGACGGAGCGCGGCAAACGCATCCTGCTGGCGATTGACGAATACGAAGGGTTGGAAGGAAGTATCACGGGCGGCGACATTTCGAAAAACGTACTGGGCAAGTTGCGCAACATCATTCAGCACCGCCAGCGCATCGTCGTGCTGGTGTCGGGCAGCCATCGCTTCGAAGAACTG
Source organism: uncultured Heliomicrobium sp. (assembly GCA_964603695.1). Classification (GTDB taxonomy): domain Bacteria; phylum Acidobacteriota; class Blastocatellia; order RBC074; family RBC074; genus RBC074. The sequence continues at coordinate 294 of CAZRXE010001747.1, read as the reverse complement.
ACCGGCGTGAACTGGGCGAGTTATTTTATCAATACTCGCACGCTCGAACTCAGCTTTCTGGACGAGCCGTCCGCGCGCGAATTGCTGAGTGAACCCGTGCCGCAGTTGCGTTACGAAGACGGTGTGCTGGAAGAAATCATCCGCCTGACGCATTGCCAGCCTTTACTGTTGCAAGCCGTCGCTTCGGAACTGGTCAATCACCTGAACGAATTGCAAAAGACGACGGCGACGCGCGCCGACCTCGATGCCGCCGTCAACAAAGTGCTGACTAGCGCGGGCGCTTACTTTGCGAAT
>CAZRXE010001746.1:0-9851 GCA_964603695.1 uncultured Heliomicrobium sp. | reverse complement strand
GTGTGGCTTCGGAAAGCAGCATTCCACGGATCAAATTCACTACCTCCTATCCCAGAGATTTCGATCAATCCGTGGTTCAAGCAATTGATGAGTACGAAAACTTGTGCGAGTGGATTCATCTTCCGGTGCAATCCGGCAGTAATCGAATTTTGCGCGCGATGAGGCGCGGGTATACGCGCGAAGAGTACTTGGAAAAAATCACCTTTATCAAAAATGCCAAAAAAGACATTTCCATCACCGGCGATATGATTGTGGGCTTTCCGGGCGAAACGGAAGAGGATTTCAATGAAACGCTGAGCTTGGCTGCGGAAGTTGAATATGATGGCTTGTACATCTTCAATTACTCGCCACGTCCGCATACGCCTGCGGCGGCTTATGCGGATACAGTCCCGGAAAATGTGAAGGCCGAACGGTTCGCGAAACTTCAGGAATTACAGAAGAGGATTCAGGCACGCAGGTATGGCAGGTATGTCGGGGGAATCGTTGAGGTTTTAGTTGAAGGAGAAAGCGCGCGCTCCCCGCTGGATTATTACGGGCACACTCGATGCAATAAAGTTGTCAACTTTCCCAAGGTTGAAGGATCCATAGGGAAAATCGCTAAAGTTAAAGTTACGGACGCAAAGCCGAACAGTCTGTATGGTCATCTGATATAAGCAAGAGAGGTATACATGGATAGAGAAGTAAAAATTCGTGGGCTGTTGGTTGATCCGACCACCAACTCGCCTGTCGTGCTACTAAAAGATATAGCGAGCGATGACGTGATGTTGCCGATATGGGTTGGACCTTACGAGGCAAACTCAATCGCTTCTGAAATTGAAAAACTTTCTTCCCACCGCCCTATGACACATGACCTGTTACGCAACGTGATTGCGCAAATGGGCGGCGTCGTGACTCGTGTTACAGTGACTGATTTACGAGATAGTACGTTTTACGCAGTTATAGAGATTGTCGCGGGGGGCCAAACCGTTTTGATTGACGCCCGTCCAAGCGATGCTATCGCGCTGGCATTGAGGGTTGATTGCCCTATTTATGTCAGGGAAACCGTTCTTGAATCTTCCCGTCTGAACAACATGGAAAAAATGGTTGATGAAGAGGACGATTTTGATGAAGAGGTTGAATGGCCTGAAGAGATAGAAGACATCGGTGGTTACAAGATGTAAGTCGGCATTATCAAAGGGCTTAAGGGGGAACACTTGTCAGAGATTAAGATTGCAATTGCCAATCAAAAAGGTGGCGTTGGAAAGACCACCACAGCCATTAATCTTTCCGCCGCCCTTGCCAGACAAGGGAAGAAAGTCTTGCTGGTTGATTTGGACCCGCAGGCCAACAGCACGATCTCCTTTCTGGAATTGCAGGAAGCCAGTCTGTCCGTTTACGATTTTTTGACGGATCATCACAGCCGCTTCTCCGACATCGTCAAAAAATCGAAAATCGAAAATCTGGATGTGCTTCCCTCGCGCATCAATCTGGCCAAACTGGAAGGGAAGTTGGTCGGCGAACTTGATGCGCCTTTTCGGCTGAAAGACCGTTTGGACCCAATTGCCCGTCATTATGATGTAGTGGTGATTGATACCCCACCAACCCTGGGGCTGATAACGGTAAACGCGCTCGTTGCCGCCAGTCACCTAATCATTCCGATTCAGTCTTCTTATTTTGCTCTGGAGGGGACGGATGACCTTCTGGAGACGATTGAGCGCATTAAAGCCAGACCTAATCCACAACTTGAGGTTTTGGGAGTTGTTGTAACTTTGCACGACCGGCGAACAACTTTATCTCGTGATATTTACGATCAAATATGTCAGGTATTTGGTGATAAAGTTTTCGATACCACTATTTCCAAATCTGTCAGGTTAGAAGAAAGCCCGGCTTACCGGGAATCCATTTTTACTTTTGCCCCCGCTTCCAGCGGTGCGGTGGAATACGCAAATTTGTGTGAAGAGGTGATACGCCGTGCCTGCTAAAAGAGGTTTACCTTCGACGCTGAAGATGAGACATGACCGCCATTACGTGGAAGAGCTAGCTTCCTTGCGTGGTGCGCCAATTGGAAAAATGGTCGCCATTGAAAAGCTGGAGCCGAATCCGCAGCAGCCAAGGATAGATATGGGCGATCTGGCGGAACTTATCGCTTCGATCAAGGAAAAGGGAATTCTGGAACCGCTGCTGGTTAGACCGTCGGATGTCGGCGGCAGGTACATGATCATTTCTGGCGAGCGGCGTTACCGCGCCGCTGTCGAAGCTGAGTTACGCGAAGTCCCCTGCATTGAAATGGATGTGGATGATAGGGAAGTTGCGGAAATTGCGTTGATCGAAAACCTGCAACGCAAAGACCTCACGCCTTATGAAGAATCCGAGGGACTCTTGGCTTTGATCGAACGTTTCGGCTACACCCACGAAGAAGTGGCGCAAAAAGTAGGGAAGTCCCGTTCGTCCATCACAGAAACGCTCTCCATCGCCACGATGCCTGTGGAAGTTCGGGAACAATGCCGTGCCGCTCACATCACTTCAAAGTCTTTGCTGTTGCAAGTCGCAAGGCAAAACGACCAACAAGCGATGGTTGATTTTGTAAGGCGGATTGCAACACAAGGCATGAACCGCGATGAAGCACGGCAGGCGCGCAAACAAAAACAGACGCGCGCGCAACCTTTTGTTTATAGGTATCAAGCGCCAACCAAAGATTTTACGATTGAGGTGAAATTTCGGCGTTCTTCAGTTGAACACGAAGAATTGATGCAAGCCGTACGGACGGCGCTGGAAGAACTTGGCAAAATAGGCCACGGTGCCGGTGAAAGCGATTCCTGATTTATCAACCGGATTTAGCTATCAAGTTTCCCTCCTGTGATTTACTAAAATGCTGTATGTGGTCGGTAAGACCATCACTCAATATTGCGTTATATCTAAATTCGTTTTAAGTTTACAAAGTGCAAAACAGCGATGAGCGATCAAGGTGTTTTGCATTTTGATTTTTAGCAGCCATTACGTCATTGAACACGATGCGATTTCCGTTTGCAGTCATCGAGGAACATAAGCCGCGGCGGCAGTGACGGGAATTTGGATTTGTTGCCATCATCGGCAGTGAATCTGATCGGAGTGCTGAAAGCAATTTTCGGCAAAATTACGAGTCGTCCAACTTTTCAAACGCGAGCCTGTTTGATGCTGGCTTATTTGGGTTAGGTGAGCCGGCAGCAAATAAAACTAGGGTTTCTGCGGCAGGGGTTTTTGCCAGGACTCGTCCAATCGCATAATCCGCCGTGCAGTGCGCGATTGGTGACTATTTTGGCACGATCATACCCACGCCCGCGATTAGAAGCATGTCTAGGAGTAAATCGTGATTGCCAATCCAGTATCATTGCCAAACCAACCAGTAATTGAGCAATTCTGTCAGGTGGTGGCTTCAAAAACATTATCCTTTGGAAGTTCTCGTCTGGAGTTTTCGGACGGGGCCTTTAGAGTTGTTTCGACTGAAGATTTCCAGGACGCACTGACGGATGGAAGGTCGGAAAACCACACACAGGAATCGAAAGCTTCCGATCAAAAAACACAAAACAACACCTCCAAAAAGGATCAGTCCGCGCAGCCAACGAATCAACCCACAAACCAGCCTGCGAACCAAGATGATCGCCGGTCTTTCTGGGCACGGATGTTCAAACTTCCACCGATGCGCGCTCGTGTCGAAAAGGCTTTGACTCAAGACTGGAAATTTGCCGAAGTTCGCCAGCACGACATCGAAACATTGCTTTCGGATGATGAGGAGGAGTCGCGGCGGTTCTTTTTGGATGGCGTCAATGCGCGGCAATACCACCGTTTGGTCAAAGAGTTTGGGATCGGCTACGAAAATCGTAATGGAAAAATCGTTGATGAATCTTTTGACAGTCTCAGCGAATATGGCCCGGAGTTGATTAAGAACTATTCCATCCTGATGGAGAATCGGGAACTGATTAAACGCTACTTTGCTGGCGTTTTCCGCGATGGAAGAATTAGCACGCAATCACTCATCAGAATTAGCAACTCCATGTGGTTTGGTACTTTTGAAGCGCCGAAGTTCAAGCTTTTTGCGAACCTTCTGCATAATCGTTTTCAGGTTCCTAATCACGTGATCGGACCGATGTTGGCCAGCGTTGGAGATTCCATCTGGTTGCGTCAGGTGCTTTCACGGAAAAGCACCCCTCAAGAGTTTCAGCAACTTCTCAACAAAATTGCCCCGCCTTCAACCGAAGGTTCAGGAAATGCTTTCGCGCCCGCGCTACAACTGTTGGTGTTGGGAGAGGAAAACAAAATCCCTTTCAACGCTTTGTATAACTTCGTGGATCAGCTCAAGTTGAATCCGAAGGATTTCGGTCCGTTCAGCGCGGTTATTTACAACCTCGCGCCATACAGGCTGGCGGGCGATATTCGATGTCCGACCTTCGCGCAATTTTTGCGCCGGATGTTCGATGAGTTCGGTGCTGACATCAATCAGGAATCCGCTCGGCTGTTTGTTCTTTCCTTCCGGGAATATAAGGATGATGCGGAGAGCCTGGGATCACTTCTGTCTCCGAAATACGCTGATACCAAAGCATTCCTGAAAGGCTTGGGCATCGCCATTCCTTCGACTGTTTGGAACATGGAGCGGATTGCCGTTTTGACACAGACGCTGACGCCTGAGAAAAAGGCCAAGATCACCAGGATGGTGCGCAGCCTTTCTGAGGAAGTCAAAGTGGCGGACATTATGTTCCTGGCGGAAATCTGCGATAGCGAAGAGGAAACGAAACTTCTGCTGGATCGCAACGCTCTGGTTGCCGCCGTCAAGGATGTCAAAATTGATCGCATTGTCGAGCGAAGTAACAACGACTTGGTCAAGGAACTGGAAAGGGAAATTGACAATGCCAACCGCAATGGTCTTTTCCGCACCGTCCGGCGGCTCAGGAACATGATTAATGAAGAGAAGAAGGCATATACCGAACGGGTTGATCCCAGCAAACTCACAAACATTCAACTCAGCCGGTTGCTGATTTTCCACCGTTCATTGGAGGTTCCCGGATTCCTGGACACGGTGGGCTGGAACGTGTCGCTTGATCTTCAAAACGAACGCAGCGAAGGTGGCGGTTATCTGGGCTACGACAAAGACATGGCCATGGTGACGATGGTTGCCGGACAGCCCGGCGACAATCGGCAATACCGTCCGCAAAATCTGTTCCGTGCGCCGGCTTCGTTGGCACTGTTTCACAATCACGCCTTCAACGACACGTTTGCCCAGCGTTACTTGGGCTTTATGAAGTTTCTTTTCCCTTCCAATAAAAACAAGAACACTTATGCAGGTCCTAGCGGCTGGGTCGGCGCAAAGAAAGGCGACATTTCCGCCGCCGCCGAATCGGAACTTCCCTCATTCATCATTACCAAAATCGGGCACGGACAAAAACCTGACGGCACTAAGGACACGAAATCTCTACTGGTGAATTTCGACTGGGTAGTGGTTGATCCGCAATCCGGGCAGGCGTTGCGCTCGGATCGTGGTGTTTTCAATGTTCCTTTCTATGGACAAGACCAGCTCGGCAAACTGAAATGGCCGTCCAGGAAAGAGCAGAGGCGGCAGGAAAGAGAAAAGCGGGAACGCTGCCCGCTGCCTGCAAAACAGACCGCCGAGGTTCGATAGGCTAAGGCTTCCTTTTCAACTGGGAACTGTGTGGAAATTAAAGTGTCAACTTAGCCACAGAGGAATATACGAGAGGAACATACAAGGCACAGAGAACATAGAGCCAATTGCTGGATTTTGTCTACGTTCTCTGTGGCCTCTGTGGCAGGTTTATTTCCGTGCCGTTGCTGATTTTCCGCGTTCTTCCTACAGGCTTCCTTCAGGTCGTGGCCATCGGCTTGGTTGACCTTGCCTATGCCACAATGTTTTTGCACACAAACTTAGTTTTCAGCCTGCAAGCGCACATAGCTCAAAATCCAAGCCAGATGGCCGAAGCGTGCAAAGAGCAGTCGTTTGCCAGTAAGGCTCATTTCAGTGGAGACGGCGCGCAAAATCTCCGCGCCGGCGATCAGGTTTTTCGGTGTGAAGGTGTTGCGAACAGATTCGACCTCGCGTTCGGCATCCTGTCGCAGCGCTGGATTGGCGATGCGTGACAGGTCGGGGTTGAGCAGGGCTTCGGGGTTGGTGATGGCGCGGTTGTAGAAGTTGTTGAAGTCTTCGATGGTCAACGGCGTGAACGAGCGTTTGTCTTCAGGATGAAGCAAGGTTGCCACTGCCCAGATGATGCCGCCGGACAAATAAACTTTTTTGCGATTGATAAGTCCGGGGTGACGCGCGGCTTCGTTGCGCAGTGGAATGCGCAATACGTCGTTGCTCAGCGCCTGTGCGCGTTTGGCGAAAGTGGTGTAATCCGTGGCCTCGCCCGTGGCTTTGAAGATTTCGTTGGTGTACGTGACGGTGCCTTTGGGAATGCCCCAGGTCACGTAATCGTTTTCTGCCTTGCCGAAGGCGACCTGCCGCGCTTGTTGATACCCGCCTTTAGTGTTTCCGCTGCCAATGTCTATCAAAACGGAAAGGCTGCGATTGTCGAACCAGCGGCCGTTTGCGCGGTAGCGTTTGGGAATCGCGCCGGCTATGGTCAGTTGGACTTCGCTGTCCACGTCCAGAAAGGCCGGTGCCTGCCCAACTCGCTTGAGCAATTCGGCAATCAGTTCCTGAGGGTTTTCAGCGGCTGCTCCGCTGCTGACGACCAGGTGGATGTCTTCGGGCGGAATGCTGTACTCCTGCTGCATTCGCCGGAAAAGTCTTTGCGCGGCGGCGGCTGTGTCGCGAATAGCTTCTGGGGTGAATCTATTGTCTTTGGTTTGCATCAACGTGGTGTTGATGACTTCGGCGTAAAGAATTTTTATCTCGTAGCCTTCTTCCGCGCTGGAGACGCGAATGGCTATGCCTTTCACGCCTTTTGAGCCGATTTCAATTCCGCCGTGAACTTCGGGCTGCTCGATCGCGGAGGGTTTTCCAGTTTGACCGAAGACACGTGGTGCCGCCAGTAGGGTCAGGAAAACCACGATCAAGGTTTTGAAAATCAGGCTCGGATTATTTTTGATGGTTTCAAAAAAGATTCCTTTTCCGCGCGCCGCTAGCGCGGGAAAACGTTGTCTGCTGTACATCTCGTTGTCCTTCTAGTTTCCTTCACGCAACTTTTTCCTGAGCATTCCAATTACGTAAAGCAGCGCGCTGAAGAGCAACAGCGCGGCCACTGACAGAACAATCGGAACCAGTGGTGAAGTAGACGCTGTGCCGGCAGGCGGCGGATTTTGTTGCAGTGCCGCAGCCAATGCCGGTTGAGTTGCTGTCTGGGTTGGGATTGACGCTGTCAGTGGAACAGCGGACGCATTGGTAGGAGTTGGGGAGGAAGAAGTGGTGAGCGTCGGTTGTGGGGGGGGCGTCGAACGGGCGTTGGGTTGCCGTTTCGAGGCTTTGTTTTTTTGTTCTTGTTCGCGTGCGCCGGGGAAGGCGTCTTCAGGGCCAAATTTGGCCAGTGATTTTTTCTTTTCGGCGGGCAATCCTTTTGAAGGCTGTCCTTGTTGCTGCTGCTGTGTCTGCGGGCTGCGCGGGGGCGGCGACGGCACGAAGGAAATCTGTGTCGCGAAGATTGGCACGGCGATCAGGCAGCAACTTAAAAACGCGGGGGCCAGCGGAATCTGCGGTAACGATTTGAATTTCATGCGATGTCTCCGGTGAATTCGGTAATTACCGAAGGGATTTTATCAAAGTTACGATGACCACAATCAACATCGCCGCCAGCGTAACAGCCAGTCCGGCGGTCAGTGCGATGGTGGTGCGATCCTTTCTGACTCCTTTGACGACGGCGGCGACTTTCTTTTCCGTCTCGGAGAGTTGCGCGGAGTATTGTTCGGCGATCTCGCGCGTCTGCTTTTCAGCTTCGGCGCGAAGCTTGGCTTCGTGTCGAATGGCGGCTTCGGCCCTGCGTTGGCGATCCTCTGCCTCGCGGACTTTGGCTTCGGCTTCGGCCTTTTTGCGTTCGGCTTCCTGCCGCTGCAATTCCAGCGTCTGCGCCAGTCGCTCTGCTTCGGCGCGGGCCTTGGTTTCGGCTTCGGCTACTGCTTTGGCAACCTCTGCTTCGCGTTTGGCCATTTCGGATTCAAAGGTGACGGCTTTGGCCTGATTCAATTCGCGGGTGGCGCGCTTTTCGATTTCCTCTACTTTGTACTCGGCTTGCATACGCAATTTTACTTCGTTGCGAATGGCTTCTTCGGCCAGGCGGCTGCGCTCTTCGGCCTCCAGGGCTTTGGCTTCGGCTTCGGCCAGCGCTGCATCAAGTTCGGCTGTGACGACCTTCGAGGGCGGCGAACCATTTTCCGATGCGCTGACGCCGCAGAACAAACAAATGGCGCGCGCCGTCGAAATCTCGCATTGCATCAATGTGCAGAAATGTTTGTGCGGCGTGGCATGCGGGAACTGATGACAACCAGCGCAGGCAGGCTGTGGCGCGCCCCATTCCAACACAGCATGATGCTTGCGCAGCGTTTGATCGTCGAAATCCATCATCGTTACCGCGCAATGGTCGCAGGTGTAAATGCGCGGATGCAGCGAACTGAGGCAAAAAGGACACTCTTTCAACGAAAGGTCTTGCCGTTGCTTGTCACAGGCTATGAAAGTCTGACAGTTGCAACAATACAACCACGTGCCATCATACGGAAAGTTTTCGCTCAACGCATGCGGCTCCGCGCCTTCGCGGCAAACCACGGCGCGGCTGGTGCGCGACATGGGGAAGTTCGCGTGATGAACCAGACAGTGAATTTTGATTATATCAGCGAGCATTGGTGGTTTGTGGTCAGTTGCAAGTGGTTAATTGCCTTTGGTCAGGTACCTCTTGTCAGTTGCCGCGATACCGCAAACAACCAGCTACAGACAACTGACTACGGACAACTAGCAATCGAATTAGGCTCTCGCCGCCGCCGCCAGCACGGCGCGTTTGGCGTAAACACGCGCCAGATGGCGGCGGTAATCGCCCGAAGCATGTATGTCTTCCATCGCGTCGTCGGCTTCGGCGTCAGTTTGCGCCGAGGCCGACGCGACAGCAGATTCATCCAACGACTTGCCGCGCAGCGCAAATTCCAGCGACGTGGCGCGAAACGCTTTGGGCGCAAGTCCGGTGACACCGATGCGTATGTCTTCGCACTGACCGTTGTTGATCCTGAGTTGCGCCGCCACGCCGACCACGGCAAAGCCCGAAGCTGCTTGCGGCACTTTCAAGTAAACGGAGGCATTCGGTTGCGCAGGTTTGGCAACGCGGATTTCGGTGACTATCTCGTCGTGTTCGACCGCGCTGGTCATCAAATCTAGAAAGAAGTCCGCAGCTTTGATCGTGCGTTGGCCCTGACTGGAACGCACGACGATTTCAGCATCCAGCGCCAGCATTGCCGCTGGCCAATCTGCCGCCGGGTCTGCGTGCGTCAAGCTACCGCCGATGGTTCCGCGATTGCGGACTTGCTGGTCGCCGATTTGCGCGGCGGTTTCGGTCAGCAGCGGACAAGCGGCTTTCAACGCGGCATTCGCAGCAATCTCGGCGTGCGTGACGTTTGCGCCGATGTGTATGGTGTCACCGTCTGCGGAAATCGCTTTCAGTTCGGGAATGCGTCCGATGTCAATGACGGCACCGGGCGCGGCCAAACGCAGTTTCAAAATTGGAATTAGACTTTGTCCGCCGGAAAGAATCTTGCCGTCCTCGCCGTGTTGGTCGAGCAACGAGAGAGCGTCTTCAATGGTGGTTGGCGCGAAGTATTCAAAGTTATTCGGAATCATCGTTTCTCCTTGAGAGTAGGGCAACCTGCCGAGGTTGCCCCGTGTGCTTCAAAGACGTCTTTCGAGAACGCCG
>CAZRXE010001745.1:0-3040 GCA_964603695.1 uncultured Heliomicrobium sp. | reverse complement strand
CGCCGGGCAAGGCGCAGATCTCAATATCCGGTGGCTGTTTCGGGGATTTTTGCTCCTGAATGTGGCGGCGCAAGAGCGGTTGGTTGAGTAGCAATTCAATAGCTTCCTTGGTCTCGCGCGCTGAAACCAGCAAAGATCGCGGACGCTGCGTGCCTTTCGTTCTGTCCGCGCTCAGCAAGAAGTGTAACCCCAACAGAAGCTTGAAAGCCCCCTTCGGACCTTGCAAAACCAGCACATCGCCAGCCGAGAGCGAATCCTTTCCTAACACATCATCCAGTGAGGGAAGACCGAAAACAATGCTTGTGGGAGCCGACTCCGGCCGCGGCCGTCGGGGCCGGATGCGGGAGCGCACGGCAGCCGTCGAAGGCGAGATGACAATACCGTCTCCCGGCTTGATATGAAACGGGTGTGCGCCGCGCTGCTCGCGCTGCAACCGCGATTTGGTGATTTCGAAATAGCGAGTCGCGTAATTGTGTTTCTTCTCGATCGAAAGCTGTATGACGGTGTCGGCGATGTTTTGCTCGAAAAAGAGTTGCCCTCCAATTCCGGTCTCCTCTTCCGCCACCAGCATCACATTGGTTCCCTGTTCTTTCACCTCTTCAAGCATCTGCCAAGTTCTGGCTCGCAATTCGGTCGCATCGTGCGGCCGGTTTGGAATCACGCTATTGATGGGATCAACGCCGATCAGACGCAGCGGGTATTTCTGCATTTGCCGGGCATTATCAACAAAGGCTTTGAGAAAAGCCTCAAAGGAAGTCTTGACCGTTTTCAAAATGATAATTGCTCCCGCCCGCCGTGGCTCGTCCAATACTTTGAGCGCCGCTTCTATATCCGTGGCGATGACGACGGCGGAATCATCAATCACCGCGCCCATTGAGCGCAACAAATAGAGGTATTCAGTGGCTGCCTGTTCGAGCGGCATCAGCCAGCACAGCCCGCCTTTGCGGGCGACCTCGACGGCGAGTTGCAAGGAGAGCAACGTTTTGCCCGTGGCAAACCGGCCTTTAACCAGAACCGTCCGCCCGCCCAATTGTTGTCCGGCCAGCGCCGGTTGTTGTTCGGCAAGCATCAGCCCCCCGCCGCCAAAGAGTTCATCAAAACCTTCAATTGAAGTCGGCAGTCCGAACAAACACGCAAGCAGATACTCGGCATCAGCCGCCGCCGCCCGCAGGATAATTGATTGATTGGCCTTGTGCGCTTCCAGATACCCCACTTCGCGGCAACATTCCACAAAGAGATCTACAGGCTTTTCCCAATTCCCCGGCCCCGGCAATGCCGATGTCAACGCCTGCGTCAAACAGCCCCGGAACTCCGTCTCATACTCCACGGTCAGGGTTCGGCTGGCCGGAGACTGGGCGCGTTTACGGTCAATCAACAGATTGGTGGCCCCCGCCATCAGGTGAAACAGATATGCCGTTTCCGGAGTATGGGCCGCGTTGTAATGCCTGCGCATATTGCGCCGCACGAAATAGCGAATGTCTGCTTTCGGCAACGCTCCTTCCAACAGCGCGCTGGCCAAGGCGGAGGGACGCAAAATCGGAAGTTTGAAACTCGCCAGGTTGTCACTAAGGAACTGAGCAGTCTGTGGATGATTGAGCAGCCCGGACACCACTTCCCAAGGCATTTCCGCTCGCAATTGGTTTTCATCTAACCGCCGGTAAAACCCGCGTTCGCCGGAATCATTCATAGTCAGCCGCCACAACAGCCTGACAAATTGCAAGCCGGCATCCACCATTTGCGCGACGCCGCCGCACTGGGCCACTAATTTTGCAGTTTCTTCCGACATCCGATTTACATCCTAATCAATTTGGCGTGAATGGCCCGCCCCAAAGCTCCCAAAGCAACCTTCGGCAATTGTTTGATCTGCTTGAGCAGTTCCAACAAGTTAAGCAGGTAATCGCCCTTCCCAACCTGCTGCAAAACCTGGTTGTTGACTACTGCCGGCTCACTTTTCAGCAAGTCTCCTTCTGCTTGAGTCAACTGCACGTGCGAAGTGTTCGCATCCCGCCGCACTTTATTCAGCAAGCTCGCCTGCACTTCTGCGGAGGTGTGAGTGGGGGAACCGTCCGTCTGCCGTCCAGCCTGTCTGGCCGCTGCCGCCATCGCCAACGGTTGTGGCCGTACGCCGACAAGATACATCTTGATTTGTTCCTGGAGGTCATCCCAAGTCCAGTCCGAATAACTCAATTGGAGCAAGGCGAACATTTGTCGCAAGGCCGACTCTTCGTGGCAGTACATTCGCACCGCCCCGTAGCGGACAAAAATTTCCCGGCGCAGTGGCGGCGAATCAGCGGCGCTGCGCGCCAGGCGAAAAATGGCTTCAATCCGTTGCCGCAGGATTTGATCCTGTCCCGGGCCACTTAAAAATTGCGTGAAGAGCCGGTCGCCTTTCTCCATCAGGATTTTCCCCCAGGCATCGAGTTGGGCGTTGACATGATCGGCGGAACCGCACGCGACATAAGCCGGTTCCGGTGACTCTTTTAATAGCTGCCAGCCAAACGATGGCGGCAATTCTGTCCCCAACTCTTTTAACAAGGCGCCAGTGACATAGAGGATAACGGCGTCAGGAGGCGCAGGCATGGGTACGGGCAACTGCGTACAGCGGCCTTCCGCCACGTAAGCGTTGAATTCTTCTCGGCTGAACCAGAAAACTCCGCTCAAGCAGACCTTGACCGTGGAAGGAATGAAATAGCGGTTTAATTCCGCGTGGCAATAGACAGGCAATTCTGAGCCGCACTCGACTTCTTTGACCGTCCCCTCGAATCCGACAATCGTAAGTTCTTCAAGTTTCACGTTTTCATCCCGGCAAAATCCGGCAATCAAAGGCCGGTCATTCTGCGTACTTCGGCTTCCGCCAACGCGCGGTATTCCAACGAACCTTCCCGCGCCAGAGACCGCTGTTTGAACTTCCGCATCACGGCTTGTTGCGCCGGAAGAGATTCGTCATAACGTCGTAGAAAGAGTTCCCACTGTGTTTTCGACGGTGCCCACCGCACAGCGTCCCAAATGCTGACCGGTGAGGTCAGCCGGATTTCAAAGG
>CAZRXE010001744.1:0-2168 GCA_964603695.1 uncultured Heliomicrobium sp. | reverse complement strand
TGATCGCTCTGGATCAGTCCGACGAGAGTCTGATAACATCTCCGGTTGTTGCGCCGTTTTTAGGGGAAGAGGAGGCGGAGTTGCGGAAGGCTGGGTTGTGGGTGTTTGGGCATCACGCCGAAAAGCCTGAATGGGCAGCCGCCGTGCATTCGTTTTTGCGGGGCAGGTTGCGCGCGGAAAAGTTCGACGGCAACGAAGCCGATTCGGTCAAAGACGCTTTGCTGGCTTTTGTGGCCGACGCTCAAGTGCAAGCTTTAATCGCGGAAACGCTGGACGAGGAAAAGTTCGGCAGCGAGCGGCAACTGTTTTTGCTGGAAGTGATCGAGCGTTGTTCGTTGAAACAATTGCCGGATGCCTGGCAAACGATCATCGCCCGCCGATTGAAAGCCTCTCAAAACGCCGCCAACAAAAATGCTGATGCCCAAGTTCGCGCGCGAACCATCGGAGTCATTCGTTCGCGCCGCATTGCCGGTTTGGACGACGAACTGCGCCGGATTGCCGCCGACGCCGCCGAAGTGGTTGACCTGCGTTTGACTGCGCTCAGCGCGTTAATCACTCGCGCGCCGAAACTCGATTCGCCGGCCTTTCAATTCCTGCTGGAAACCATTGCGCCCGAACGCGACCCGGCTTTGCGTTTGTCCGCCGCGCAAACCCTGGGGCAAGCCGAACTCGACCGCGAACAACTGCTGCGTCTGGCCAAAGACCATTTGCCGAAAAGCGATTCGCTGACGCTGCTGACCTTGCTGGACGCTTTTCGCAAAGCCAACGACGAAGAAACCGGACGCGCGCTGATCACAGCCCTGAGCCAACCCGAAGTGAATCTGGAATCCATCGGCGGCAAGCGATTGGAACAGGTTTTCCAAAACTTTCCCGAAGCCGTTCGCGCTTCGTCGAAAACCCTGCTCAACCGTTTTGCCGAAGAGGAAGCCGCGCAATTAAAAAAGCTGCGCGAACTGGAACCGCTGCTCACCGCCGGCGGAGACGTGGGCGCGGGCCGCAACGTCTTTTTCGGCAAACGCGCGGCTTGTTCCAGTTGCCACACCATCGGCTTGGAAGGCGGGCGCGTCGGCCCAGACCTGACTTCCATCGGCGCGATTCGTTCCGGCCACGACATTTTGGAAGCGATAGTTTTCCCGAACGCCACTTTCGTCCCCGGCCACGAACCGCGCCGCGTGACGACCAAAAGCACCAATCAGATTTACACCGGCGTCATCAACGACTTTGAATCCACGCGCGATGCGATTGTTTTGATGTCCGGCCCGAACGATAAAATCCGCATCCCGCGCGACGACATCGCTTCGATCAAAGCTTCGCAAGTCTCGCTGATGCCCGAAGGCTTCGCCGCGCAATTGACGCAAAAAGAATTGACCGATTTGCTGGCCTTTCTGAAAGCGCAGAAGTAAGCCCCTGGGAGCGCGGGCGTCTCGCCCGCTGCCGAACCGCAGGTTCGGGTACACAGTTAAGGAGCCAACACCAATGAGCCAAACCGAAGCACTCGACCGCATCGAACGCGCCCGCCGGCGCAACGCCAAATGGCTGAACCTTTCCAACCTGGACCTGACCGAATTGCCGCCGGAAATCGGCGAATTGACGGAACTGCGCGTGTTGTGGTTGAACAACAATCGCCTGACCGAATTGCCGCCGGAAATCGGCCACCTGCGCGAACTCCGCGTGCTGCAAGCTTACGAAAATCAACTGACCGCCCTGCCGCCGGAAATCGGTCATTTGCGGAAACTCCAGCGTCTGATAACGCCCAGCAATGAAATCGCGCAACTGCCGGAGGAACTGGGACAATTGATCGAATTGAAGGAATTGAATCTTGGTAATTGGCTGATGAAAAAAGGTCGGCGGCGCAGACAACTTCAAAAAGGCAACCAACTGAAGGAACTGTCTCTCGCATTCGAGACACTGACTAACTTGCAGACACTCTCTTTGTCCAGCAACCAACTGAAGGAACTGTCTCTCGCATTCGAGACACTGACCAACCTGCAGACACTCTTTTTGAACAGCAACCAACTGAAGGAACTGCCCCCCGCCATCGAGAAGCTGACTAATTTGCGGAAACTCGATTTGTCCGGCAACCAACTGAAAGAACTGCCCCCCGCTTTCGAGAAGCTGATCAACTTGCAATACCTCGATTTGGATAGCAACCAACTGACGGAACTACC
>CAZRXE010001743.1:0-1991 GCA_964603695.1 uncultured Heliomicrobium sp. | reverse complement strand
CTTGCCGTCCCATCGCCACGACCACGTACCAGCGTCGCGTGGATTTGGCGTCTTCCATCAAGTTATGTACGAGTTCCGCGCCTGTGTGTCGCGCCGTTTGAAAGCCGAAGGTGGGAATGTGCGCGGGCAGCGGCAGATCGTTATCAATCGTTTTCGGCACGTGAACTGTGTGAATGCTGGATCGTTCGGCCACCGTCGCCGAAGATTTCGCCGTGTCATCGCCGCCGATCGTCACCAGATGCGTGACGCCGAGTTCGGTCAAGGTTTCGACCACGGCTTTCATTGATTCTTCAGATTTGGTGGGATTTTCGCGCGCCGTGCCGAGTACCGATCCGCCGCGCAAATGAACGCGCGACACATCGTCAATCGAAAGCCGCCGCGCGCACGATTTGTCGCGGCGCACCAGCCATTTGAATCCGTCCTGAACGCCCAGGACTTCAAAACCTTCGTTGATCGCCTTGATCGTCGCCGATCCGATCACCGAATTGATTCCCGGCGCGGGGCCTCCGCCGACCAGAATCGCGAGTTTTCCTGCGGATGACATTGTCATTTCTCCTGAAAAAGGTGAGTGCTGGAATGAAGTAAGCCGGGATTTTAGCGAACCCAACTTGGTTTGACCAGTTGAACTTGAGAAGCGACCCGGATAAAGGAAGCAAAAGCGAGTTGATGCTTTACGCGCCGGACGAAACGCATGAATACGGAGCGCAATCCGGCTGAAGTTTTGAACAGTGTCACCGTTAGTGTCTCGGAAATAGTTGTGACAAGCCCCAGGAAAAATGCGTCTTTGGCATCGTTGCGCCGGAGTACGACACCGGCGTCTTTCACAAACTCGAAACGCAGGGAGTCTCGACCCCTGATGACCTAACCCCAGGCTTTCGACCGAAAGCCGAATTTTTGGAGGAAAAATGAAACTGTTGTTGGTTCTGCTTTTCGCAGCGTTCGCTGTTTTTGGATTTGCCGCCGTTCCGCAATCGGAAGCGGATTATGAAGCCGCGATGAAAAAAGTGATGCCTGCGCAAGGCAGTTTGCGCGGCAATGTGACCGCTAAAAATGCCGACGGCGCGAAAGCCGACGCTGCGAAATTGGAAGAAGTGTTTGCGCTTTCGGAAAAGTTCTGGAAAGCGCGCGGCACACAGGACGCAGTTGATTGGTCAGTGACAGCCAAAAATGCCGCCGCCGAAATCGGCAAACTGGCCGCCGCTGGCGAATGGGACAAAGTTCCTGATGCGCAGAAAAAACTCGGCGGCACTTGCATGGCCTGCCACACCGCTCCTCGCGAAAAACTCCCGGAAGGCGGGTACAAAATCAACTCGCCGGAAGCTCATGGCTTCAACAAAGAGTTTTGGAGGCGCGCATTGTTTCGACGGTGCGCGTTTTTGCTTTGGTTTTTATGCCATGTGACAATCCATAGACATTTGGCAAAACAGCGTCAAGCTGTTTTGCCGCAAACACAACCTAATCACAAAGGAGTTTCTATGACACTGAAAAAAATCACTTTGCTTGTCACCCTATTTTCGACTTTGGCGCTGAGCGCCTTCGGGCAGGAACAAGCCAAGACCGAAAAGGCCGACGACAAGGCTGCACCGAAATTAGTGGTGGACAACACCAAGTTCGAGTTCGGCAAGGTCAAGGAAGGCGAAGAGATTTCGCACGTCTTCAAAATCAGGAACGAAGGCGCGGCGGAACTCGTCATCGTCAATGTCTCGCCGGCTTGTGGTTGCACTGCCAGCGATTTCACCAAAACACTGGCACCGGGCGCGGAAGGCATCGTTAAACTGTCCGTCAAAACCGCCGGGATGAGCGGCTGGACGGAGCGTTACGCCGATGTTATCTCCAATGATAAAACCCAACCGAACCTGAAACTGTGGGTGAAGATGGATGTGCAGAAAGCCGACGCTCAGGCTACGAAAAACTGAGTCGGAGGGTGTCAGTCTTTAGGACGAAGACACGATTGGCTTGCAAGCGCGTGATGGAGGTTGAAATCGGCTTCT
>CAZRXE010001742.1:0-16870 GCA_964603695.1 uncultured Heliomicrobium sp. | reverse complement strand
CCTTTCAACCGGGCCGGAAGTCTGGGAAGCGACCGAAGGCAAGATCACGCACTTCGTCGCAGGCATGGGAACCGGCGGAACCATCAGCGGCACGGGACGCTATTTGAAAGAGAAAAACCCGAACATCCGCGTCGTCGGCGCTGATCCTTACGGTTCGGCGATCAAAGGCTTCAAGGAAACCGGTCATCTGATGGCGGCTTCGCCTTATCTGGTGGAAGGCATCGGCCAGGAAATCATCCCGGACAACGTCCAACTGAAATACATTGACGAAATCATCAACGTCACCGACCGCGATTCGTTCAACATCGCGCGACGGTTGGGGCGCGAAGAAGGCATCTTTTGCGGCGGCAGCAGCGGAACCATCGCCTGGGCGGCGCTGAAACTGGCCGAACGCCTGACTGAAAACGACATCATCGTTTTCATCATCTGCGACACCGGCGAACGTTACCTGTCCAAGTTCTTGTCCGACGAATGGATGAAGGAAAAACGCCTGCTCGGCGATGAACGCATGACGCTGGGCTTGGTCAACGAACTGAAGCTGCACGCCGGCAAGTTGCGGCTGGTGTCCGTCGAACCGGAAGCCTTGATCGGCGAGGCGCTGGAACTGATGAACAATCACGGCCTGTCGCAATTGCCGGTCATCGCGGACGGCAAGTCCGTCGGCAGCGTGCGCGAAAACCGGATCATGTCGCAGTTGCTGGACAACCGAGAATTGCTGCATCAACCCGTCACTCAGGTGATGGACGTTCCTTTTCCGGTCGTCAGCGAAACCGTCGAAGTGGCGCGTGCCAAACAGTACCTGAAAGATTCGCCCGCCATTTTGGTCGAAGAATATGGCCGTATCGTCGGCATTCTCACTCGCTACGACGTGCTGGACGTGGAGATTTAGGAACCATTCAATGACTCAAACTTTTCAAACGCCGCGAGAATTGGGCTACCGCATGCCCGCCGAATGGGAGCCGCACGAAGCCACCTGGCTTTCGTGGCCGCACAAAGAAGCAAGCTGGCCGGGACGATTTGAACCCGTCCCGGCTGTTTTTGTCGAACTGACCAAGTTGCTGAGCGAATCCGAACTCGTCCGCATCAACGTCGCCGACGAAGACTTTGCCGAACAGGTGCGGCAACTGTTGATGACGGGCGGCGTGAATCTCAATCAAGTGCGATTTCATTTGAACCCGACCGATGACGCATGGTGTCGCGATCACGGGCCGATTTATGTCGTGCGCGAGGTGAATGGGCGTCGCGAACGCGCTATCAATGATTGGCGTTACAACGCCTGGGGCGGAAAGTATCTGCCTTGCGACAACGACGACGTTGTGCCGACACGTATTGCCAGTGAAATGGGCGAAGTGCTGTTCACGCCGGACATCGTGATGGAAGGCGGTTCGATTGACGTGAACGGACGCGGCACTTTGCTGACGACCGAAGCCTGTTTGCTCAATCCAAACCGCAACCCGCAACTCAACCGGTCGCAGATTGAGCAGTACCTGAAAGATTACCTGGGCGTGACGAACATTTTGTGGCTGGGCGACGGCATCGCCGGCGACGACACCGACGGTCACGTGGACGACCTGACGCGCTTTGTTTCCGCAGACACCGTCGTCACCGTCATCGAAGACGATCCGCTGGACGAAAATCATCAGCCGCTGAAGGAAAACTACGAACGTTTGCTGACGATGAAAGATCAAGACGGCCAGCCGCTGCGCGTCGTTACCTTGCCGATGCCCGGCGCGCGTTATGTGGACGAACAGCGCGTGCCGATGAGTTACGCCAACTTCTACATCGCCAACAACGCAGTGCTGGTTCCCACTTACCGCCACGCCAACGACGCGAAAGCCTGCGAAATTTTGCAGCGACTGTTCCCGCAGCGTCGCGTCATCGGCCTGGATTGCACCGATTTGATTTGGGGATTGGGTTCGATTCACTGCGTCACGCAGCAACAACCGGCCATCAGTTAAACACTGGGAGTACACGCGGGGCTGCCTGCGCTCCCAGTGTTTTTAGCGCAATGATTTGATTGCTTCCGTCAACACGTGCCCGACGGAATTGCTGGGTGTTTCCAGTTTCAACAAATTGGCCAGCGTCGGCGCAATGTCCGCCGGGCTGCTCGCCGAAGCGAAGCTTCCCGCCGCGACGCCCGCGCCGTAAAAGAGTACCGGCACATGCGTGTCGTACTCATACGGCGTGCCGTGCGAAGCAGCGTCCGGCGTTCCAAGCAAATAAAAGGGTTGTGGGATAACAATCAGGTTGCCATTACGAGAAGCAAAAAATCCGTTCGCGACGGATTTCGTGATGGCGTTGGCGGGCAATCGGCCTGACGAAAGTTGCGTGTGCATGAAGGCTTCGGCGATTCCCGGAACTGCTTTGAGCGCCTGATTGGCGACACGCTCAATTTCCTCAATTGGCGCTTTTCGTTTGGCCGCCGCAGCTTCATCCAAATAAACATTGCCGTAAGTGAAAGACAACACCCATTTTTCTTCGCCGAATTGTTTGTCCAGTGCGGCTTCAACAGCATCCGTCACTTGTTTGTTCGTCACTCTGCCGCCGTAACCTTGTTTTTGCACTTGTTCGGGAACGGGGCCAACGCCGTGATCCGCCGTCAATGCCAGCACCCATTGACCAGCGCCGATTTTTTGATCCAGGTAAGTGAGCAACTTGGCCATCAATTGATCCGTGCGCAAAGTCATGTCCTGCACTTCCTGACTGTAGGGACCGAATTTGTGGCCGAGCAAATCGTTGGCGGAAAAGCTGATGGTCAGCAGATCGGTCACATCATCCGCACCGAGCTTTTCGTTTTCAATCGCGGCTTTGGCGAAATCCAATAGGTACTCATTGGCAAAAGGCGTCTTTTCAAAATCATCATAAAACTCCTTGCTCAGCTTGTCGTGGTTACCGGTAACGACGTGCGGAAAGGTATTGCCGTAGGTGTTTTTTTCGCCTTCCACATCGTCGGGCAGCGAACGTTGATAAGCCGATTCCGGCAGCAACCGCTCCCATTTCGCGCCGAAGTAACGATTGCAGTGCTGTTCGCTGTTGAACTTCTTCACCCAGTCGGGCAAGTCGTTGAAGTAGTAATCGCTGGAAATGAAATTGCCGTTGTCCAAACTGTACCAGTACGCGCCGTCGGGATGTTTGCCGACCGGCAAAATGGCCGAACGGTCTTTGTGCGAAACGCCTACGACTTTGGCGCGACCGATGGTGGTCAGTTTCAATTCGTCGCCAAGCGTCGAACCGAACATTCTGCGCGGTGACGCGCCGCTTGCGCCTTCCCTGCCGCCAAGCAGTTTGGTTTTGTCGTCTGAAACGCTGGTGACGACTTTGTTCGCCTGTCGGTCGAACCATTCGTTGGCAATGATGCCGTTCATGGCGGGCGTTGCGCCGCTCATAAACGTGGCGTGGCCACAAGCGGTAAAAGTCGGCGTATGAATGTAATTGGCATTGGTAAAGACCGCGCCGCCCGTCAGCAGACGTTTGAACCCGCCTTCACCGAATTGGTCTTCAAAGCGCGTCAAATAATCGTAACGGAATTGATCTATGACCACGCCGACAATCAACCGGACTTTTTTAGGGGAATTTGTCTGGCGGCGTTGTTGTGCCGTTGCAAGCGAGATCAGGTTGGAAAGTAAGAGAACGAAACAAAAGAAAACGGCAATCCGTCGCCGGTTGATATTCATACTTGCTCCTTGAAAGTTGAATGACAGAACTGACGCACAACCTGGGAGTACGGACATCCTGTCCGCTGTTAAAGAAGCCGCGAAGCATCCTTATTCCTCTTTTTGTGCAAGCCCTGAATGAGTTGAAGTGTGGAAACGCGCCGAAGAATAAGCTTCGCCGGCAATGGTGACAAGAGCCGGGTCGTCAGGCAAAATCTCGTATCTCAAGCTCCGCCGCTCTCGTAATTACCCGTGCCCGCCTCACCGCGTGGCAGTTCTAATTATTTTTTCAACGAGTTTTACCAAAATGAAATTGGCTGGCTTTTCTCGAACATCAGTACTTTCGTTTGTTGGATCAATGTGCTTCGTTGTTTGGGCGATTGCACTTTCGGTTTACGGACAAACTCCCGCGCCTCCCGCGTCGCCTCCCAAACCCACGCCGACGCCTGTGCCCGCTGCGCGTCCACAGCAACCCAGCGAACTGCAAAAGGCGCTTAATGAATTTCGCACGCAAATGACCGCGCTAACCGGCGGTACCGGCAAAGCCAAATCAGTCGGCAAGCAGAACCGCTTGAGCGGGCGCATTTACGAAAATCTGCGCAACGATTTTTTCGATGCCGTACCGCACGAAGTTCGTCAACGCGGCGGCACGAAGTCCTTGCTGCGACGAAATCAGTACGGCTTCAGCGTCAGCGGACCGGTTTGGCTGCCCAAAGTGTTTGACGGGCGCGGGCGGACGTTTTTCTCCGTCAACTTTGAAGCCACGCGCGAACGCATTGCGCAAAGCCTGTTGCTGACCGTGGCCACGGACAAACAACGGCTGGGCGATTTTTCAGACCTGGTGGACAGCGCCGGCCAACCGGTTCCGATTTACGATCCACTGACCACGCGCCCGAATCCGGCTTACGATCCTTCGCAACCGGTTTCGGAAACGAACCTGCAATACTTGCGCGATGCTTTTCCCGGCAACATCATCCCGGCCAACCGGCTGGAACCGATTGCCCGTGCGGCCGTCGCGCTCTATCCGCGCTCGAACATCAACGTCGGGCCATTTCTGCAAAACAATTACTGGGTCAATTCGCCGTTTGAAAATCGCGCCGACGGTGTCATCGCCAAACTCGATCATCGGCTGACCGAAAAACAGCAGCTTGGATTCAACTTCAATTTGTCGCGCGGGCTGCGCAAATCGCCGCAGTATTATCCCGGCCCGGCCAATGCCGGCGCGCCAAGTTATGATTTTGAAAACGGCAGCTTCAGCGCGCAGGATGTTTTTAACGCTTCGCCGCACACGGTCTGGACGTTTCGCGCGGTGGCGGCATACGGCGCGACAACTTCCATCGAACAGGACGCCGCGCAGGATTACCCGCAACAATTAGGTTTGAAAGGCGTGTTCGCCGGCTACTTTCCGCGTTTCGCTTTCAGCAACAATTACATTTCCATAGGCCCTTCGACGGCTGTCTTTCGCGACCGCAGCTATAACTACAGCGGTTCAGCGGCGGTTTCGATCACCCGCAAAAACCACACCATTCAAATGTCTGCGTTGGCGCGGCGGAGTTTCGTCAATTCGCTGAGTCCTTACTATCCGTCGGGCTTGTTTATCTTCAACAACTCCGTGACGAGTCTGCCCGGCGTTCGCAATACGGGCAGCGCCTTTGCAAGTTTTCTGATGGGAATGGCTTCGCGCGGCGAAGAAGGCGTTGTGTTGCATCCGTCTTATTACAGCAAAAACTTTATTGACAGCACCCTCAGCGATCAATGGCGTGTACGTCCGGGACTGACGTTGTTCGGCAGTTTGAGTTTTGAACTCGCCACGCCGCGCGTTGAGAAATACAACCGTCAATCCACAGTCGCGCTCGACCGCATAAACCCGGCGAACGGCAAACCCGGCGCGCTGATTTTTGCCGGGCGCGACGGCATCGGGCGCGGTTTGCAACCGGTGACGGCGCGCGTCGAACCGTCCGTCAGCGTGACGATCAATCCCTGGAACGACCGCCGCACGGTCGTCCGTGTCAGTTACAGTTTGAGCTACGAAGACTATCCGCTTTATGGCCGCCACTTCGGCACCCAAGGTTTCAACGCCACACCGGTCTTCGTTTCAGCGAACGATCTGTTGCAACCGGCCTTTCTGCTGCGCGATGGAATGCCGACGAATTTTCCGCAACCGCCGTTTCTCGATCCGACCGCCGTCAACGGCATCGAACCGGATTTCATTGACCGTTCGGGCTTGTTGCCGACCAATCAGCAATGGACGCTGAGCATTCAGCGCGAATTGCCACGCGCGTTGACGGTGAACGTGGCTTATTCCGGCTGGCGCAGTACTCATCAATTGGTGGACGGCTTCGCGCGTTTGAATCTGGTTCCGTCGGAAAACCTGAAATACCGCGATCAGCTTTATGACGAAGCCTTTCGCAACTCGCTGCGCCCCTTTCCGCAATATCGCAGTTTCGACGTGGGCGGGTTGTATCCGCTCGGCGATGCGAAAGGTCATGCACTGTCGGCCACAATTGACCAGCGATTGACTGGCGGATTGTTTGGCCGTTTCAGTTACCGGCTGGCCAAAGTGCTGGACAATTATTCTTCCGGCACGCCGCAAGACCCAGACAACCGGCGTTTGGAATGGTCGCTTTCCACCGCCGATGTCGCGCATTCGATTTCTGCCAGCTACACGTATGAATTGCCCTTCGGCAAAGGCAAACGGTTTTTCGCCGACAACGAATTGATGACGCAAATGCTGGGCGGATGGAATCTGAGCGGCCTGAGCAGTTGGCGCGGCGGCCAGCCCTTGAGCCTGCGCCCGCTTTTCAATCGGACTGGCGGCATTGTCGGCAATCTGCGCGTCAATGTCGTTCCCGGCGTTGATCCGCAGGTGGAAAAGCCTTCGCCGGAACAATGGTTCAATCCGGCGGCCTTTGCCCAACCGGACGATTTCACGCTCGGCGACGCGCCACGCACACATCCTTACCTGCGCGATCCCGGCGCGCATCTTCATCATCTGTCGCTGACCAAACGCATCGAACTGACTTCAGAAACCTCGCTGGAATTCGTCAGCGAAGCCTTCAACTTTCTGAATCACGCCAATATGAATGATCCCGACACGCGCATCGGCTCGGAAGCCAATCCGAACCTGAATGCCGGAAAAATCATTGGCTCCGCTGGCGGGCGCGTTATGCAATTCGGATTGCGAATCCTGTTTTGATTATGAGCAAACATCTTCAAGTTCTGGGTCTGCTGCTGCTGCTGACCGTTCCCGCGCTGGCTCAAAAAGACCGCGCCGAAACCGCGCCGAAAGGCGTGCTGAAAATTCCAGTCTGGGTGGAAGAGGACGAAGAAACCTTTTGGCTGGACGGCAACCGGCAGGCGTTCAAAATCTTCGTTGAAGAAAAAGAAGCGCCGCTGAAGAGTTTTCAAACGCCGCGCAGTTCAACCGTCCTGCTGATTGTTTTCGACACGGTCGCCGATTTGGCGCGCGTGGATCAGGCGCGCAGCGCGCTGGGCGAAGCCTTCAAAACGCTGGGCCAGAATTATTGGATCGGCTTGTTGAAGGCGCAGGACGGTTTGGCAGTACTTCAGGAACCGACCGCCGACCGCGCCGCCCTGACGGAAAAGATTAAAGCCATTCAGGTCAACGGCAAAGCCGGATTGCTGGATACGCTGGAATCTGTTTCCAAACTCGCCGCCGGGATGATGCAAAAAGCCAATGTGCGCGTCGCCGTGCTGTATGTCACCGACAGCGGCATCGCCAATTACCGCGCGGATTATCTGAACCCAGTGGTCAATTCCAGCGATTCGGGCGACCTGAGCCGTCGCTTTTCCGACCGCGCCGTTCAGGAACAAATGTCCCGTCAAACCGACGCGCTGAGCGAATTCACCGTGCCAATTTTCGTGCTGCATCTGAGCTATCGAACAGACTCGCTGAATCTGGCTTATCAAAGTGGATTGGAACGAATCGCGGCGGCTTCGGGCGGATTGGCATTGTTCAGTCGCACGGTTGATGATGCCGATTCGCTACTCAAAACGCTGCTGACGCGGATTCAGTCATCATACTTTTTGGGCTTTGACCAGCCCGCCGCTAAACGCCGCACCATCAAACTCCGAGTCGAAGCCAAAAAGGCCGACGGCCAAACGCCCGGCAAAATTCTGTATCGTGAGCAAGTCAGCCTGCCGAAGAAGTAACCGTGTACTCAAAGCAAACCAGAAACTCCCGGTTGCCGTCCGCGCCCAGAATCGGCGAATCTATTACGCTGCGCGAACGCAGGCCAATTGAAGCGGCAAAGGCCACGATTTCATTGACCACACGTTGCTGCGCCGCTTCGTCGCGAACGATGCCGCCTCTGCCGACTTCCTCGCGCCCGACTTCAAACTGCGGTTTGATGAGCGTGACGACCAATGCCCGCGGCTGAAGCAGCGGCGGCACGACGGGCAAAATCTTCGTCAACGAAATGAATGAAACGTCACCGACGACCAAGTCAAAGCGTTCGGCGAAATCCGCCGGTTGCAGGTAACGCGCATTGACCTGTTCGCGGACTTCGACACGCGCATCCTGTCGCAGCTTCCAGTCCAATTGCCCGTGGCCCACGTCAATCGCCGTCACGCGCGCCGCGCCGCGCTGCAACAAACAATCGGTGAACCCGCCGGTCGAGGCGCCTATGTCCAGGCAAACGTTGCCGGTCACATCAATTTGAAACCGGTCGAGAGCCGCCGCCAGTTTCAATCCGCCGCGACTGACAAACGGCATCGTTTCCTTGATCGTCAGCGGCGCGTCAATCGCGACCAACTGTCCGGCTTTGTCCAGACGTTGCTGTTCACTGAATACCTGCCCGGCCAGAATCAGCGCCTGCGCTTTGGCGCGGGTTTTCGTCAGACCGCGCGCCACCAGCAGCTTGTCCAATCTTTCTTTGCTTTTTGATTTCGTCACAACGTTGAATGTTTTGCCGAATCCGGCAGGAATATGGGAAGCTTGATTCGCAATTTCCCGATTCACAAATTTTCAAGTTGCAGGTCAAGGACCCCCGATATGCTCAATTCACGAAACTCCGCTTCGCCCGACCGCTTGGTCATTCGCCGATCCAACGCACAAGACAATCAACACGCCCCGGCCTCTTTCGCCGAAGATGTGCGTGCCGGACTAACCGCGCAACCGAAGACGCTGCCGCCGAAGTATTTTTATGACGCACTGGGTTCGCAATTGTTCGAGGCCATTTGCCTGCTGCCCGAATATTACCTGACGCGCGCCGAAACGGAGATCTTCGAGCAACACGCGGCGGAAATTGTCAGGCAGTTGCCCGCGCCGGTCGGCTTGGTGGAATTGGGCAGCGGCAGTTCGATCAAAACACGCTTGCTAATTGAAGCGATTCTCGCCAATCAACCAGAACTGCATTACCAGCCGATGGACATTTCCGCCTGGATACTGGAACTGAGCGCCGAAGCCTTGCTGGGCAATTACGAACGCCTGCGCATCACCGGCCACGTCGGCGATTACACGCACGGGTTGGAGGAAATCGAGCGACAAGCAGGCGAGCGGCTGCTGGCGCTGTTTTTAGGCTCGAACATCGGCAATTACACTTTGGACGAAGCCAGACAGTTGTTGAAAACCATTCGCCAGGCATTGCAGGCTGGCGATGGCTTGCTGTTAGGCGCGGATTTGAAAAAGTCCGTTGAGGTGTTGATTCCTGCCTACGCCGATGCGCTGGGCGTGACAGCGGCATTCAACTTGAACCTGCTATCGCGCATCAACCGCGAACTGGAGGCGGATTTCAATCTGGCGCAGTTTGAACATCTAGCCCGCTACAACGAAGCGAAGGGGCGCGTCGAAGCCCACCTCATCAGCCGCACGGCGCAAACCGTCCATCTGCGAAAACTCAACCTGACCATCGAATTCCAGCCCGGCGAAACCATTCACACCGAGAATTCCTACAAATTCGACTTGTGGCAACTGGCCGCGCTGGCCGAAGAGGCCGGATTCAAACCCGCCCAAATCTGGTTTGATGGCGAGCGACGATTTAGCTGCAATTTCTGGCTGGCAATTTGACGGAGCGCGATTCGGACGACCGCGCTCCGGGAAGCTATTTCTGTTCGTTGAGTGATTTGTTGTAGCTGAAATAGCCGACGCTGATGTCTTTGACCGGCGTGTTTTGCAATGCCTCGCGCGTGGGGCCGTCCAGGTACATCAAAATGTATTGCGAGATGTGCGGCTGCGCGATGCCTTTTTTCTCTTTCAGGTAAGTCAGAAAGTCTTCCGAAAACCAATCGAAGATTTTCGACAATTGCAGCTTCTTCGTCGCCGGATCGAATTTGACGTGTCGCGGATCGTTGATGAAGCGTTTGGCCGATTGATCCAACACGTCAAAAGTTTTGCCCTGCGGAATCGCGCCCTGTTGCAGCGCCGGACAACTATAAGCCGCGCAGTTGATGTAAAAATGAATGCGCGGTTCTTTGTAGCGTTTGCGGATGATCTTATGTTCCACCTCTTCCAGCGAAGACGCCCGCCCGCCGATGCGAATATCGCGATTGCGAAACAATCCGACGAAATTCCACAACGCACTCTTGCTGGGATATTCCGACGTCGCGATGTAAAGCACCCAGGCGTTGTAAGCCGTCATCCAGTACCGCAACTGTTCGCCGCCGTCCGGGAACAGTTGCGAATGGCTTTCAGGACTGACGGCGGATATCTGGTCAATGAAGGTCTTCAGCGCCGGCAATTCGCTCTTCAACCCGGAGTAATTGACCAGTCCCCGCCCGTCCACGTATTTGCGCGTCAGCCGGTCGTATTCGGAATAATTGATTTGCTGCGCCAATGCACTGTTTGTGATGGCAACTAAAACCGCGATGGAAGCGAAAAGAATAATTCCTGCTCTCATGGGATTCTCCATTGTGGTTGGATTCGGATACGCCGGCAATATAGCCGCCCTCACACGACGCGCACTGTAGAGCAGGCTACGTTGCCGGCAATCTTTTCACTTCACGTTGATCTTCACGGTATTGGCCGCCACACCATCCACTATCAATTGCACATCAACCTCACCGCGCCCGGCCAGACTGCGCGGCAATCGCAAATTGAGTTGATCCAGCCCGGC
Organism: uncultured Heliomicrobium sp.; assembly: GCA_964603695.1. GTDB lineage: Bacteria > Acidobacteriota > Blastocatellia > RBC074 > RBC074 > RBC074. The sequence goes on along the minus strand of CAZRXE010001742.1, from coordinate 6,144 downwards.
AAACTCTCCTTGTACTCCTGCGTACAAGACTTCTGCGGAAACGCCGCCAACGTTTACATTTACCGCCGACAAGTTACTGCGTAATCGGATGCCGGTTCCGTACAAAATCAGGAAAACTTGTTCATTTGCATTGCTCAGATCAATCGGCACAGCAACGAAGCGATTTTGCGCTTGATCGAATCTGGCGAGGGGTTCGTAAACCTGCTCGCCGTTTGCCGTCACACGCAACACGGCTGCGGCGGGCAATCCGCTGCCGCTAGCGTCAATAGTGAAGAGAGCCGGCGAGACTGTAACAATGTTGAGCGGCTCGCTGATCTCCTGGCCCGTGCTTGTGGTCAAAATCAACGTCGCCGGTCCAGTCCCTAGTTGCTGGAACAGCGGAGTCGCGAGTTGCGCGTTAACTTGATTGGGCGAAACGAAAAAGAGATAGAGCGGGATGTTCACACCTAGTCGCCGAATGGCGACGGATACGCCGCCCAGGCTGACTGGCAGCGGTGAAGTGGTGGCTGCCACAAGCACATTCGTGAAACGATCACCAAAGATCGCGATGATGGAGCCTGATGCCTGATCGCCGCCGCGAAACGAGCCGGCGGAAACGGGCGCGATTCTAACCGGTGCAACGGGAATCAGCGTCAGCGACGGATCGAAAATTTCCACCTGAGCTACCGTGTTGACGGGTCTGTCCAGCGGAGAAGCGCCATTGATTCCGCCTACGACCAGCACTTTGCCGTCAGCCAGCCGGTTCGCCGTGTGCATTTCGCGTTGGGCGCTGAGCCAACCAGTGTTGAGAAAAAGGCCGGTACCGCCAGCGGCTGTCGGGTCGAAAATTTCCGCGCTGTTCAATCGCCCGCTGCCGTCCGTGCCGCCCGCAATCAGCACGCGCCCATCGCTCAACAACGTCGCGGTGTGGTTCTGGCGCGCAAAATTGAGTGTGCCGGTTGCGCTCCAGACGCCGGTCAACGGATCGTAAATTTCGGCACTCGCCAGCGGCGCATTGACGGTTCCCGCGCCACCCGTAACCAGCACTTTGCCGTTCAGTAGTCGCGTTGCGGTATGCCGCCGTCTGGCGGTTTGTAGTGCGCCCGTTGCGCGCCACATTCCCGTCGCCGAATCATAAGTTTCCGCGCCGGTGATTGCCGCTCCCCCCACTTCGCCGCCTGCCGCCAGCACCTTGCCGTCGACCATCAAGGTCAGTGTGTGAAAGCGCCGTGCCGCCGTCATTGCGCCTGTGAGGCTCCAGCGGCCAAATGTGGGATCGTAAGTTTCAGCACTGCCAAGTTCGCTGCTGTCGTTTGCACCGCCCGCAACCAGCACGTTTCCGTTGTTCAGCAACACAGCCTGATGTTGACGGCGCGGCAGGCTCAAGGACGCGGTAATGCGCCAATTGTTGAGAGTCGGGTTCAATATTTCCGCATTGAGCAGCGATGAGTTCGTTTCGGATTCGCCACCCACAACCAGCACCTGCCCGCTGGCCAGCAAGGTCGCCGAATGATTTTGCCGCGCGACGTTGAGATTGCCCGCGTCCAGCCAGTTTTTACCGGGTTCGAAGACCTGGGCATTAGGCGTGATCGTGATTGTTTGTGAAAGAGCGGAATACACACCGCCACCGGCAACCAGCACGCGGCCATCGGTCAGCGTGGTGGCGGTATGTCCTTGGCGTGCGAAAAGCGACGCCGTCAAATTCCACACGCCCGGCGTGGGACTGCCGAATGGATCAAACAGCTCAACGCTTCGGACGGAGCCTTCGCTGTTAGTGCCGCCTGTCAGCAAAACCTTTCCATTCTGCAACACCGTCAGTGAACCTTGTCGCGGCAGCAATGGATTGGTGACAACAGACCATTGACCGCTCATCAGGTCATAAACTTCGCTGCGCGAATCAACGATCAAGAGATTCCCGTTGGGCAGTAAGGTTGCGTTCAGCGGAGTGTGCGCGAAATTGAGGCTGCCGGTGATACTGCGGCTGCCGGTTACAGGGTCATGGAGTTCCGCCGCTCTGCCGCTTTCCCCGCCAATCAACAGCAATCGCCCGTTCGGCAACTGCGCCGTCACGCGCCCGTTCAAATTGGCAGTGGTCGTAAACGTCCCGGTTGTCGGATCGTAAAGTTCCGCGAAAGGAGGAACATCCAGCCGATTGATACCCCCGGCAATCAGAACTTTGCCGTTGGGCAGAACAGTCGCCGAATGGCTATTGCGCGAGTAGTTCATTGCGCCTGTCGCACTCCACATTCCCGTGGCCGGATCAAACATTTCCGCTCCGTTTCGCGCGAAAGACAGCGAGCCGGAAAACCCGCCTGCCACCAGCACCTTGCCGTTGGCCAGCAGCGTCACGGATGCGCTGCTGTAACTGGCGTTGGAACCTTTGACCGCCATATCACCCGTCGAAGTCCATTTGCCGGTTGTTGGGTCGAACGCTTCGGCGCTTTGAAAGCCGACGACAAGCACCCTGCCGTCTTTTAACAACACCGCAGAATGCCCCGAACGTGCCTCAACAAGGTCACCAGTCGGTACCCAGCGGTCAGTGGCGGGATCGTAAATTTCGGCGCTCTTAGTGGTTTGACCGGCCAAACTTCGCCCGCCCGCCACCAGCACACGCCCGTCATTGAGTCGTGTAGCGGTGTGCGCGCTACGCGCTGTGTTCATCGCACCGGCAGCGTTCCAAGCGCCTGGCACCGGAGCGACGCCGGCGTGTCCTGTCCAGCGGCCTTGCCCGGCCAGCGCCAGACTGAACATCAACAAAAGAAATAACACGCGTGACGGCACAGACGTGTCTGCTGAAAAAGACCGAAGAAAAACATTTTTGAATTTCATAGGACCTCGAATTGTTACTCAATTTGGTTGCGGTGACTTGCGTAGTTTTTAATCACGCGGGGCTGATGTGAGATTGTTTGCGCGGGCGGCATTATAATGCCCGTACAAATTCAAACAATAAATTTAACCTTTCACCACTTGCGACAATGGAACCAATTACTCCAGCTTCGACTTTGGCGGACTATCAACGCGGCGTGCGGCGTGTGCTGTTGCTGACGCTGGTGCTAAACCTGGCGGTGGTCGTCGGCAAATTGATTGCCGGCATTCTCGCCGGCAGCTTAAGCGTCATCAGCGACGCCATTCATTCGGCGACGGATTCGCTCAACAACATCATCGGCTTGGTGGTGACGAAATACGCCGCCGCCGAACCGGACGACACGCATCCTTACGGCCACGCCAAGTTTGAAACGCTGGCGGCCTTTGTCATTGCGGGTTTGCTGTTCGTCACTTGTTATCAAATCGGCGTCAGCGCCGTTTCCCGGCTGTTTGCCAAAGACGTCGCGCCGCCGGAAATCACCGCGCTGACCATCGGCGTGATGGTCGCCACGATCATCATCAATATCTTCGTCACGGTTTACGAACATCGCGAAGGCAAGCGCCTGAACAGTCAGTTTTTGATCGCCGACGCCATTCACACGCGCAGTGATGTGCTGGTCAGTTGTTCGGTGCTGGCCGGATTGGTGCTGGTGAAGTTGGGATTTGTCTGGCTTGATCCGGTGGTGTCGTTGGGCGTGGCGGCATTTATTGCCTGGAACGGCTATCAGATTTTCAAAGCCACGGTTCCGGCGCTGGTGGATGCCGCGCCGGTTCCGATTGCGCGCATTGCCGAAATCGCCGAAAGCGTGGCCGGCGTGCATTCGGTGCATGACGTGCGGGCGCGTGCGCACGGCGGAGAAATCTTCGTGGAAATGCATCTGCACGTCGCCGCCAAAATCGAAGAAGACCACATCCTTTCGCATGCCATCACCGAAGCCGTCGAAAAGAAGTTGAGCGAGGAGTTCGGAAAAGTCACCACCACCATCCACGTCGAACCATTGCCGGAATAAGTTCTTTAGTCCACAAGACCCTGGCGCGACACGACAATGACATTGATGGCAAAATGCGCCGAAGTTTGCGGCAAATCGTTTCACCACCAAACAGGAGATCACCAATGAGTTCAACCCAAACCAGTCAAGCCGGTCAGTCTGGGCAATGGCAACCGACGGCCTGCATTTTGTGCAGTCGCAATTGCGGCTTGGAAGTGGAAGTGCGAGAGCGCGAGATTGTCAAAATTCGCGGCGACAAGGCGCATCCGATTTCCGAAGGCTATCTTTGTCAAAAGCCGCAGCAATTGAATTACTACCAAAATCACGCCGATCGGCTGACATCGCCCTTGCGCCGCCGCGCGGACGGCAATTTTGAACCCATCTCCTGGGAGACAGCCATCAGCGAAATTGCGGCGAAGTTGGTTTCATTGCGCGACACTTTTGGCGGGCACAGTCTGGCGTATTTCGGCGGCGGGGGTCAGGGTAATCATCTGGCCGGCCCCTATGGCAAGGCGCTGCGCACGGCGATGGGAACGCGCCATTATTACAGCGCGCTGGCGCAGGAAAAGACCGGCGGCTTCTGGGTGGACGGGCGATTGTATGGCCGCCAGAACTGCCATCCGACCGAAGATGTTGAAAACGCCGAAGTCGTCGTCTTCATCGGAACCAACCCCTGGCAATCGCACGGCATTCGCAACGCGCGGCAGGTGTTACGCGAAATCCACACAGACCCGAACCGCAAAATGATCGTCATTGATCCGCGCCGCACCGAGACAGCGGAACTCTCCGATCTGCATTTGCCACTGCGCCCCGGCACGGACGCATTTTTGATGGCGGCGATTCTGGCCGTCATCGTGCGCGAAGAATTGGCTGACGCGGATTTCATCGCCGAACGCACCAGCGGATTTGCCGCCGTGCGCGAAGCTCTGCTGGAAGTGCCGGTAGAAGCCTTTGCCGCGCGCGCAGGCATTTCGATTGAAGACGTTCACAAGGCCGCGCGCTTGATCGCCACTGCCGAGAGCTGCTGCGTGCGCACGGACCTGGGCATTGAACAAACGCTGAACAGCACGCTCAATGCTTATCTGCGTTCGCTGCTTTCGCTGCTGACCGGCAATTTCGGCAAGCGCGGCGGCATCAATCTGCACACTTCCCTGATTCCGCTGATCGGTCATTCGCCCGAAAACAGACATCGCTCTTCGGTGACAGACTTTCCGTACATCGGCAATCTGCTGCCGCCGAACATTCTGCCGGAGGAAATCAACAACGATCATGCCGACCGCACGCGCGGCTTGATTGTGGACAGCGCCAATCCGATGGTGACGATGGCCGATACCAAAGCTTACCGCGCAGCCTTCGCCAAACTGGATTTGCTGGTAGTGATTGATGTGGCGATGACTGAAACCGCGCAAATGGCGCATTATGTTTTGCCCGCCTCATCGCAGTTCGAGAAATGGGAAGCGACGTTCTTCAACCTGGAATTTCCCGCCAATGCCTTTCATCTGCGCAAGCCGCTGTTTGCGCCGCTGGAAGGCACGTTGCCCGAATCGGAAATTTACACGCGGCTGATTCGCGCGATGGGCGCGCTCAGCGGCGACTTTGCCGAATTGAAAGCTGCGGCGAAGAAAGGCCGACTGCCGTTTGCCATTGGGTTTCAAAACCTGATGAAGCAACAGCCGGAATTGCAGGATTACGCGCCGGTCATTTTGTACGAAACGCTTGGACAGACCTTGCCGGATGGTGCCGCCGCCGCCGCGTTCTTGTGGGCGACGGCGCATCAATTCGCGGCCAAGCATCCCGAAGCCGTGCGGCGCGCCGGGCATTGCGGCGAAGGCCCGCTGTTGGGCGAAGCCTTGTTTGAAGCGATTCTGGCCTCGCGCTCCGGCGTGGTTTTCAGCATCAACGAATACGAGGAAAGCTGGGCGTTCCTGAAACACGACGACAAACGAATTCATCTGGAAATTCCGGAAATGCTGGAAGAGGTGCGCAAGCTCGACCCGGCGGAACCGACCTTCGCCAAAGACTTCCCGTTCATTCTGGTTGCCGGCGAACGGCGGTCTTACAACGCGAACACCATTTATCGCGATCCGGCTTGGCGCAAGACTGACCCGGACGGCGCGTTGCGCGTGCATCCTGACGATGCGTTGACTGTTGGCCTGGCTAATGGCGGCTGGGCGCGCTGCGAATCGAAGCGCGGCGCGGTCGTCGTTCGCGTCGAAATCAGCAACGCCGTTCCGCGCGGGCAAGTGACACTGCCGCACGGTTACGGAATGGAACATCCGGTGGGCGAAGGCGAACGCCGCCGCACAGGCGC
>CAZRXE010001741.1:0-5480 GCA_964603695.1 uncultured Heliomicrobium sp. | reverse complement strand
GGTGATGGTGGTGTTGGTCGCGTCGGGCAAACCAGCGGGAACCAGAAAGTTGATCTGGCTGGGCGCGACGAAAAACAAACCCGCGTCGGTACTGCCGATTCTGACGCGAACGCCGCCGAGCGTGGTGGGCAACGGAACCGTGGTGGCAATCGCCACCTGGTTGCCCTGCGTGGTAAACGCTCCGAATGCGGAAGCGATGCTGCCTGGCGCAACGATCTTGTCGTTGGCGAAACTGGCGGCGCTGACTACAGTTACGGTTTGCGCCCGGAGGGAAACTGCCGAACCCGTCAGCGCAATCAGCGCGGCAGCGAGAACCAAGGCTCGTGCGTTGAGACTAATTATTGTTGCAATCTTCCTGTTCATGGTCTTCTCCATAAGAAGTAGGGATCATCGTTTCGTTCGCCGAAATGACTACCTGCTAAACCCTTCACCCGCGATTCGGGCGACGTTTTAATGTTTTTGAGAATCTAAGGGAGCGGTAATGAATCCTCTGCCGCAATCTAGCTGGCTCCTCTTTTCGCGTCAAGTTTGAATTGGGCGATACTTAGCCGACGACCGCGTGGAAGCGTGGTCGCGGGAGTTTAGACTCGCTAATTCCAGCCCAGACGATTTTTTTCCACGCAGAATCAGTGCCATGGCGTGAAAGAACGCGCTCTCTGACAGTCGTGGTGCTGCCCAGACAGTCTTTTCCAATGCCGGATTTGCGCTGCGTTCCGGCTTCAAGTAGCATTCGGCATACTTCAGAAATCAAAACGCTTTACTTCAATCAAACACCGAAGCAGTAGACTCAAGCTTTGCTGGCAGTTTCTTCCGTATTTGCAACACTCGTTTGTCGGACGCCAACGGCTCCCGACGATCCGTTTCAAACTGCCTCGAAGGGCATCCCAACAAGGAGAAGGAAATCCATGACTTCAAAATCATTCACGCGATCAGGGTTTTTCGCCGTGACGAGGACGCTGTTGCTGGCGCTATCGGCTTTCGTCACGGCATTCGGACAGCAGTCCGCCACTGCCACCATGGAAGGGATCATCACCGATCCGAACAACGCCGTCGTGGTCGGCGCTAAAATCGTCGCTCGCAGTGTGGACACTGGACTGACACGCGAAGCCATCACAGATGACAGCGGTCTTTATCGGTTGACGGCGCTGCCGCCGGGAACTTACGCGCTGTCGGCTTCGGCTTCGGGCTTTGCCGAAAACAAGTACGGCAACGTTACGCTGCTGGTCGGTCAAAAGCTCAACCTGGATTTGAGCCTCCGCGTCAATGTCAGTGAGACGGTCAACATCACCGCCGCCGCGCCGATTGTCGAAACCACGCGCACCAACGTCAGCAGTTCGGTCAATGCGCGCGCCGTTTCGGAATTGCCTGTCAATGGCCGTAACTTTCTGGATTTCGTCACGCTCACACCTGGCGTGGTGCGCGATCCACGCGCGGGCGACCTTTCCTTCGGCGGCCAGCGCGGAACGCTCAACAGCGTGCAGATTGACGGCGTGGACAACAACAATCTGTTTTTCGGCCAATCGCTGGGACGCACCGGTTCCGGTCGCGCGCCATATCAATTCAGTCAGGACGCGGTGCAGGAATTTCAGGTCAACACCAACACTTTTTCAGCGGAATTGGGACGCGCCGCCGGCGGCATCGTCAACGTCGTGACCAAATCCGGCACCAACGACTTTCACGGCACGGGATTTTGGTTTTATCGCGACCGCGCGCTGAACGCCAACAGCCTGCGGTTTGACGCGGGGCTGAACAACTTCGCCGCCGCGAACGGCGGCAACGCGCGCGAAGCGGCGTTCTTGCCCAATGGCCGCAGCTTCGACACGCGCGCCACGCTGGCCGGAGGCGTTGCCAATCCGACGCGCAATACCGTCATCGGCACGCCGACCAAACCGCCTTATCATTTCAACCAATTCGGCGGCAATCTGGGCGGCCCGATCAAAAAAGACCGCGCGCATTTTTTCTTCAATTACGACGGCCAGCGCAGCACGACAAACAACATCGTCGCTTTCGGTAATTCGCCGGCGGCGACTGACACAGTGGGCACTACGGCCTTCAATCGTTTGCTGCAACAATTCGGCGCAAGCTATCCGCGTTCGTTCAATCAGGATGTTTATCTGGGCAAAGTGGATTGGCAGGTGGACAGCGCCAACCGTTTGTCCGTGCGCTACAACCGGCAGGAATTCACCGGCGTGAATCTGGAAAACGGCGGCGCGACTTCGGCGCAAGAACGCAGCGGCAACAGTCTGGTCAACACGGACACCGTAACCGTCACTTTGACGACGGCCTTTTCGCCGCGCGTACTGAATGAATTCCGCACGCAGATGGCGCGCGACAAACAGCCGGGCCTGGCCAACAGCGACAACCCCGAAGCCGAAGTCCGCGAAGGCGGCGTCAGCGTGGTCTTTTTCGGGCGCAACAATTTCAGCCCACGCGAAACCAGTTTGCGCAAATTCCAATTCGTGGACAACGTCACGCTGCCCGCCGGCAAACACAATTTCAAAGTCGGCGTAGACGTGAACATCGAAAAAATCAAAAACTTCTTCCCTGGCCTGTTCGGCGGCCAATATGTCTTCAATACGCTGGCCGATTTTCAAAACAATCTACCGGCGCGTTTCTCGCAGGCTTTTGGCGGCGAAGGCACGACGGGAGCGACTTCGCGTCCGAACTTCAATGAGTTTTCGTTCTTCGCGCAGGACGACTGGCGCGCCACGCAACAACTGACGCTGAATTTCGGCTTACGCTACGACGCGCAGGTGATGAAGCGCCCGCCGACGAAAAACGAAAGCCCAGCGCTAGCCGCTGCGGGCATTGACACAAGCCGCCTGGACAACGATTACAACAACATCGCGCCGCGTTTCGGATTTGCGTTCAAACCATTCAAATCGCGTGACAACGTTGTGGTGCGCGGTGGCTACGGTTTGTTTTATGGCCGCACGCCTGCCATTGCCTTCGGGACGGCGCACACGCAAAACGGATTGAACGTCGCCAGTCTGACCTTCAATTTGAGTACTTCGCCCACGGGCACGCCACGCTTGCCGTTCAATTATCCGGGACGCTTTGCCGCTATCCGCGATATTCCTTGCACATTGTTCACGGGCGCGGCAGCGACGCTTTGCCAGACGCAAGGCCCCGCCGCGACCATCACGCCGAATATTTTCGTGATGGCGCGCGAATTCCAACAGCCTTACACGCAACAGGGCAGCTTCGGAATCGAATACGGCGTGACCAACAATCTGGCGCTGCGCGCGTCGTACCTGTTTGTCAAAGGCAACGATCTTTCGCGCACGCGCGACATCAATTTGCTGCCGGCGGTCACGCGCGGCACGGCGACGGCGGCGGGCAGCGGCGCGCCGACCTTTACCTTCCAGCGGCATCCCGGCACACAAGGCGCTCCCACGCGCCCGATTGCAGGCTTTGGCCGCATCGCGCTGTTCGAGAACACGGCCAATTCGCAATACCACGGATTCACTTTCGAGGCGGTCAGGCGAATGGCGCAGCATTTCGAGTTCTCGGCGGCCTACACCTGGTCGAAGGTGATTGACGATGCACCGGACGCGACTTCGGTCGTGGCACTGAACGCTGGAGATGACGGCAAAATGGCTCAGTACCCGTTCAATCTGCGCGACGAACGCGGCCTGGGCAACGCGGATGTGCCGCACCGTCTCGTCTTCAATGGAACCTGGGACTTGAGCTATTTCGGCAGCCTGCCGGGCGCGGCCAAGACAATCATCAATGGCTGGCAGTTCAGTTCCATCGTTCAGGCGCAATCGAACTTTCCGTTTTCGCGGCGATTGGGCAACGTGGATTTGAACAACGACGGCAACTCGTTTTCCGACCGCGTTCCGCAATTCGGACGCAACACCGAACGACTGGAAGAAATCATCAATGTGGATTTCCGCCTGACGAAAGTCTTCCAACTGCGCGAAAAGGTTCAACTGAAGTTTTTCGCGGAGTTCTTCAACGCGTTCAATCGCGCCAACCGGACGAGCTTTGACGGCCAGCAATTTTCGGTCGCAGGTTTAGGAGAAACCTCCACGCCGGTGTTCACGCCGCGCGCGCAATTCCTGACGCCGCGTACCACCAGCGATCCGCGCATCGGCCAATTGGCGCTCAAACTCAGCTTCTAGTTTAAAGACGAGAGGCAAACGAAAAGGCGAGCGCGGCGGATTCACTCTCCGCCGCGCTCGCCTTTTCAGCTTACGCTCTCAGACAAGTACCGACGCTATCGTCTGGCTCCGTGAATGACTCTGACTTCGCCTGCGTCCGTACGGGAATTATTGACGCTTTTGCCTTTTGGAATCCCCAGAATCAAATCGGCGGGTTCGGAAGCGTTGATGTTGGCGATGGCGATGGCTGTTGCGCCCAGGCTATCGCCGGAATCCGCGCCCAAGACCACATAATCGGCTGTTTTCGCGGCCAGGTCGTGAATGCCCGTCAAACCTGTGCGCGCACCGAACAGGATGTATATCGTGCCGACCGGAGCGCGTTTTGAATCGGAAAGATCAGCGCCCGGCGCACCGATAGCCAGATCGGCGATGTTGTCGCCGTTGAAATCGCCCACAGCCAGCGTTTTGCCCAGCGCATCAGGAAAATCGTCGCCGGCTCCGCCCGCGCCCAAGATGGTCAAATCCGCCGGACGATTTTGCAAAGTGGCCGCGCCGTAGGTGACGTAAACCGCGCCGACTTTCGAGCGCGGGGTGCCCTGACCGGATACGCCCGCCGCGCCAATAATCAAATCAGCGCGCCCATCGCCGTTCAAATCGCCCATCGCCAGAGCGGTTCCCAGATTGGCCTCCTCGGCTCCGCCGGACAGCGTCAGCGAAGCTGCTTGCGAAGCGTTTTTGGTTCCGGTCAGCGCATCCGAACCCAGCGTCAGATAAACTATGCCGCTGCCTTTGACGCCATTGGCCGGAGCCAGCGGGCCGCTGACGGCGAAATCCATCAGATTGTCGCCGTTGAAATTTCCAACGGCGAGTGTGGTTCCGATTTCGCCGCCGGACAGTGTTCCCGTCATCGTGTAACCGGCTACAGTGTTGGCCAGATCAATTGTTTTGCTGAGCGTCGCTCCGCCGAGAAACACAAACACAGCGCCAACGTCATTAACCGTCGTTGTGCCGGAGACGGTATCGAAGCCGGGCGCGCCAACAATCAAATCCGCAGCCAGCTGAGGTTTTGGAGCGACGCCAGCCACGGCTAAGCTCGTGCCGAATCGCAAACTGCGTTGAGCGCCGATGATCGTCGCGCCTGCAAGTTTGGCCACCGAATCGTTGGTCTTGGCAATGAGTCCGCCGAAAACGACATAGACTTTTCCCGCATCGGGCAAATTGGCGGCATCAGCCAGCGGCGCGCCGATGACCAGATCGGCTTTGCCGTCTCCGTTCAAATCGCCTATGGCCAGACTGGTGCCGAAACGGTCTTCCGCCGCTTCTCCAAGAATTTCGACATCCGCTTTGTCCTGCGCCAGATCAAGAGAGCCTGTC
>CAZRXE010001740.1:0-2059 GCA_964603695.1 uncultured Heliomicrobium sp. | reverse complement strand
CCTATGCGGCGGCGAAGCTGCTGGCGAAGCTCACGCCGGAAGCGGCCGCGCTGCTCGGCGAAATTCCGTATGCCGCGATTGCTTCGGTTCCGCTGGCTTATCGAGCGGAGCAGTTCGCGCAACCGCTCGGCGGCTTCGGATTTTTGACGCCGCGCAGCGAAGGTTTGCGCACGCTCGGTTCGATTTGGAATTCGTCTTTATTCACCGAGCGCGCACCGGAAAATTGGCTATTGACGACGAACTTCATCGGCGGTGCGACCGATCCTGAAGCGGTGCGGCTGGGCGATGACGAATTGGTTCGGATAGTTCACAGCGATTTACGCAAAGCATTGCACATCACCGGCGAACCGCGACGGTTGCCGATTCGGCGTTGGGAACGCGCGATTCCGCAATACGAATTAGGTCACGCGGCGCGCGTCGCCAAACTGGATGCGGCGCTGGAAAAGCTGCCGGGGCTGCGATTGGCGGGAAATTATCTGCGCGGCGTGGCCATTGGCGATTGCATACGCCAGGCTGAAGAATTGGCGCGCAGGTCTTCAGGGGCGACAGGCTGAAGCCTTTCCCACCAGGAGTTGACGATGTTGGTTTCGGTCTTATTGGCAAGTTGGTTGATGATTGCGTCCGGCATTTCGGCGGAAACCGGTTCGAGCAAGTCTGAAGCTTCGTACCGCATTCTGGTCAAAAAATCCGAGCGCAAGCTCTACCTTTACCGCATCGAAAACGGCAAGGAGAAGCCGGTCAAAACCTACAACATCGCGCTTGGCAACATGCCCACAGGCCATAAGAAACAACAGGGCGACGGCGCAACACCCGAAGGCGATTACTACATCACTCACAAAAATCCGAAGAGCAATTACTATCTGTCGCTTGGCGTCAGCTATCCGAATATCCCGGACGCCGACGCCGGATTGAAAAGCGGTCTGATTACGCCGGTCCAACACAAAGCCATTACCGATGCGATCCACGTCAAAGCCAAACCTCCGCAAAACACCAAACTTGGCGGCGACATCTTCATTCACGGCGGCGGTGTGAGAGGCGATTGGACGCTCGGCTGCGTGGCGCTGGTCAACGAAGACATCAAAGAATTGTTCGATCTGTTGCCGGTCAAGACGCCGGTCAAGATCGTCCCGTGAAGAAAAACGGGGAGACGGGAAGAAAAGGAAATGGCACGTTTCATGAGCCTTGAAAGCAGAGAACAGTCTTCCTTCATTTTCCATATACCAGTTGGAATTTTTCATTTGTCATTGGTTGACGAGTTGCTGATAAGTGCTTGGATTGACTCGCCAATGGCCAATTTCAAATTTCATATCGCAAATGGAAAATAAGTGGTGAACTGTTATTCGGAAATGAAACTTGCCAAGTGAATAGGGAGAATCATGCGAACACTGTATTTGGACTGTTTTGCAGGGGCGAGCGGCGATATGTTCATCGGCGCGCTGCTGGATTGCGGGCTGGACTTTGAATTTCTGAAAACCGAACTGGCCAAGCTCGGCGTGGAAGGTTACGAACTAAGCCTGACGCGCGTGGATCGCAGCGGCATTTCGGCGGCGAAGTTCGATGTTCATTTGAAAAGCGACGGCCATTCGCACGCCCATCATCATCACCACGATCACGAGCATTCGCACGCCCATCATCATCACGATCATTCGTACGAACCTCATCATCACGACCACGATCATTCACACGATCACCATCATCACGACCACGGAAATCCGCAATCCGCAATCCACAATCCGCAATCCCACCACCATCACGACCACCGGGCGTTGTCGCAGATCAAGCATTTGATTTCGGCTTCGGCGCTGTCGCCCAACGTGAAGGCGCGCGCCCACGCCATCTTTCAGCGCATCGGCGAAGCGGAGTCGAAGATTCACGGCATTCCGATTGAGACGGTTCACTTTCACGAAGTCGGCGCGGTGGATTCGATTGTGGACATTGTCGGCGCGTGCATTGGGTTGGAAGCGTTGGGCATTGAGCAAATTCTCAGTTCTCCGCTGCACGTCGGTTCGGGGACGTTCAACTGCGCGCACGGAACTTATCCCGTGCCGGGGCCGGCGAC
>CAZRXE010001739.1:0-2044 GCA_964603695.1 uncultured Heliomicrobium sp. | reverse complement strand
CGGAATCATTGCTTGCTCTTCAACAGCGGTTTTGTGTAAATTAAGGTCAACGATCCCCTGAGTGACCCAACAGATCATTGCATTGAATCCGCTCAGCCCCTGTTTCTTTACTGAGCCAATGCGTGTCTTTCTCCTTCCGATGGCTGCCCAAGACAGGAAGCATCGTTCGACGCGGCTGAGACATCACAAGCTGTGATCTGAATATATTTATAGACTCTTTAAGGAGCTGATAATGATGGTTATGCGTGTCTTAGTAATAGAAGATGAACAAAAAATGGCTGAGTTGATTAAACGTGGTCTTGAAGAAGAGGGGATGGAAGTCGAAGTGGCTTATGACGGCGACAGCGGTCTGGAAGTCGCCACGTCCGGCAACCATGATTTGATTATTCTTGATTTGGGCTTGCCGGGACGCGACGGGCTGGAAATCTCTCACCAACTGCGCCAAGGCGGAATGAAGACTCCAATCTTGATCCTGACCGCGCAGGACAGCACCGAAATGAAAGTCAAAGGCCTAGACAGCGGTGCGGACGATTATCTGACCAAACCCTTCGCCTTTGCCGAAATGCTGGCGCGCATTCGCGCGTTGGTGCGCCGGACGCAAAGCGAGGATACAACCAAACTCCAAATTGGAGACCTCATCTTGAATCTCATCAACCGCCGCGTTTCGCGCGCCGGCAACGAAGTTCAATTGACCAACAAGGAATTCTCCTTGCTTGAATACTTCATGCGTCATCCTGACGAAATTCTTTCCCGCGAAACCTTGTCGGAAAAAGTTTGGGAGGAGACCTTCGACACGCTAACCAATGTAATTGACGTTTACATCAATTACCTGCGCAACAAGGTGGATCGTCAATACGAACCCAAACTAATTCACACCGTGCGCGGCATCGGCTATATGTTCAAAACGCCCGCCGTCCTGTCGCAAATGGTCGCCGAGACGAAAGCCTGACAACACGGCAAGAGCGGGAGCGCGCGACGTCGCAAACACTGCAACCATCCGCGCTCTCCCGCTCTTGTCGAATTGGTATCGCCTGCCCCGTATGCTTTCACTTCGAGTCAAGCTCACCGGTTATTACCTGGCAATTCTGTCCGCAGTTCTGCTCCTGTTCGGAGTCGCGATTTATTTCTATTTGTCGCACAGCCTGCTGACGACGATTGATGAATCGCTGGCCTTCCAGGTGGAAAAAATCGAATTCATCATGGCCATCGGCGCGGGAGTCGAACCTCCCAATCGCCAGCAAGGCGAAAGCGGTCAGGAAGAGTTGCTCCAACTTTCTCCGCACGTTATTCAAATCATCAACGAGCAGGGGCGCATCACCGACGAAAATCTGGTTTCGCCGAAAGACCGATTGTCGGTGGATGTGGCGTCACTGATGAAGCTTAAAGTCGGAGAAACGGTCTTTGACTCGATCAAACTGGGATCAGGAGAACCGATGCGCGTGGCCACGCGGCGCGTCAAGGACCACGACGGCGACGGCACCTACTTCATCCGGCTCGGCCATTCGCTCGAAGCCTTGCAGTCCGCGCGGCGTCGCGCCTTGCTGGTATTGAGTCTGGCCATTCCGGTGGCACTGTTGCTGGGGAGTTTCGGCGGATTGTTACTGGCCAACCAGGCTTTGAGTCCAGTAGACCGCATCACCAGCGCCGCCGAACTAATCGCCAAAGGCGATTTGACCGAACGCGTGCCCGCACCGGAAAAAATGGATGAGATCGGCAGATTGGCGGCCACGTTCAATCACATGATTTCCCGCCTTCAAGCAGCTTTCGAGCGGCAAAAACAATTCACTTCAGACGCTTCGCACGAACTGCGCACGCCGTTGGCCGTGATGCGCGGCGATATTGAAATCACGCTGCGCCGCGACCGTCCGACGGATGAATACAAGCGCGTGCTGGAATCCAACCTCGAAGAAATCGTTCGCCTCTCGCGCCTCGTCGAAGATTTGCTGATGCTGGCGCGCGGCGATTCCGGCCAGCTTGAATTGCGCCGCGAACCTGTGGATTTGAACAAGCTCTGCCGGCAAATGACCGATTACATTTCTCCGCT
>CAZRXE010001738.1:0-5549 GCA_964603695.1 uncultured Heliomicrobium sp. | reverse complement strand
CGTCATTTCCACCAGTGACTGGATTGCGCGAATCCGCAATCCGCAATCCACAATCCGCAATCCACCTGTCCCAGGTGCGCATCAGGGCGTGTTGCAGAATGGGCAATTGATCCTGATTGTCGGCGATGTCATTGAGCAGTTGATTGACCAGTCGCGGCGCGATTTCGCCGCCGCCGATGGCGACGGGGCCTTCGATGACTTCGCGCAACTGGTCGCGCGTCAGACGGGGAATCAGGTACTGGCTTTCGTTGACGGCTTCGGGCAAGTCCCAGAATTGCGAACAGTCGCCCAGAAAATCCGAGCGCATGGTGATGACAACGTAAATGTTGGCTTCGCGCTGACCGTCGGCATCAGGCTTGACGGCTTCGAGCAGGAGTTTGACGAAGGCTGCGGCGTTGTTTTGGTATTCGGTGCGAATTTCACTTGCAGACCCGCTCGCTACCGCTCGCGGTACTGATTCTTGTCGGGCAAATCGGAATAACTCTTCAAACTGGTCTACCAGCACCAGCAGGTTTTCATTTTCAGCTAACGGATGTTGGCGCACGGCTTCGATCAGGCCGCGACTGCCCAGTCGCAATGTGGCTTCGGTGACGGCGTTTTGGACGGCGGCGTTTTCTTCGCCTTTTGAACCGAAAACGGCGGACGAATTCAGCGCCCGCGCCAGATTGCCGATGGGATCATTGGTCGGGCGGAATTCGGCGATGCGCCATTTGTAACCGGCTCCGGCCATCATTCCGCTGCGCAGGGCGGGAATCAGTCCGGCTCTGACCAGCGAAGACTTTCCGCTGCCCGACGTGCCGACCACGGCCAGAAAGCGTTTTTCGGCCAGTTTGACCACCAGCTTTTCAGCCTGTTCATCGCGGCCAAAAAACAGATGGCTTTCGGTTTCCCTGAACGGGCGAAGGCCGGGAAAAGGGCTGGCGGGAATTTCAAGCGCGGCGTTGAGCGAAAGCGCGGGAGATGTCATCGCGAACCTCCTTTGGCTTCTCTGAGTTTTTGCACAAAAGGCGCAATGGCTTCGGGCGTGAATTCATCGTAATGTTTCAGGATCAACAGGTCTTTGAACGCCAACAATCGCTTTTCCATCGTCGGCGGTTTGGCGGCGAAGATGGCGCGGGTCGGTGCTTGTTGGTCTCTGACGGTAGCCAGATGGCGGCGGATGAGCTTCCATTTGTTGACCACCCAGCTTTCTTCGACTTCGCCGTAAAACAACAGCACGCCGTCGCTGTCCTGAAGAATTTGCTGGTGTGCCTGTGTGGATTGGGCGCTTGGAAGAGAGAGATGAATTTTGAAGTCCTCTTCGTAGCGCAAATACGTGTAAAGCTCTCCGGCGTTTTGCTCGTCCAGGTTATGGCAGAACAGGCAAACTTTGATTTGGTTCGGGTCTTCGTTGTCATCCTCTTCCGGCCAACTGACCGTGGGCGTCGGCGTGAGTTTGCGACGGATGATGGATTTCAGGTCTTCCAGCGTGGTTTGCGAGTAATCGGGCGAAGTGTTTTTCAGATTGGCGACAAAATCCTGCTGCAATTTGCCTTTGGGCGACAGGTCGGGCGGCAGCCAGACAATCTGATTGACCTGTCCCTGTTTGCTCATCTCTTCGGCCAGATCGTATTGGAGATGCGGTATCGAACGATCTTCGCCGTCAAGCACGTCTCCATAACTGGCTCCGATCAAATGCACGGAAAGTTTAGCTTGTTGCAAATGTCGGCGAATGACGGTTTCCAATAGGCCGGCGTCGCGCGGCAACGGTTTGTCAGGCAACACGCGGTAATTGAACTGCGCCAGTTCGCTGCGAATCGCTTCGCGTTCGTTGTCGGCCAGGTCTTTGCTGGTTTCGGCCAGATAAACCGCCACGCGGGTTTCCGTTGGCGCTTGCGAGGTGTTGGCTGCGCGCAATTGCTTCAACCGCTCGATGATTTTGTCCACGATGGGATTCAGGCGTTTGTAAAACTCGCTCTGGTGTTCGGCGAACAGTTCCGGTTGCAGGTCTTCAACGGACTTCTTGCCTTCGTCCAACGTGTAAAAGCGGGCTTCCAGTAAATGGTCTGTTTGCCGAAGCAATTCTTTTTCCTTCGGCTGCAAATCGGCATCGTCTAGCGGGTATTTGCCGATGCGGAGCAAACAGTCCAGCCGTCCCAACTCGATGGCGCGCTCCAATTCCCACAAACACCATTGCGATTTGGCGTAATTCGGCGAAACCACGCAAAGGAAGATGGCGCTTTGGGCGATGCTGTCGGCAAGCTGCCGGTTGACGCCGGTGAATGGACTCAACTGCGCGTCGCGATAAATCTTCAATTCGTGGCCGCGCCCTCTGGCTCGCGCGCGAATGTAGTTTTCCAGCAGGCTCACCCAATTCCGTTTGTCGTCTCCGTGCGTGGAATTGTCGTGATGCGCGTAGCTGATGAAGATGTCTTGTTCGTACCCCGGCACAAAGCCCATGGCGACTGTCCTCCGGCAAATGGAGTTTCGAGGTTTCGGCTAAAGCAAGGTTTACTTCTTGAAATGCACTATCACGGCGACGGCTGTGACGGCGGCAAACAATCCGCCGTAAAACCACGCCAGTGTTTTCTACATTCCGACTTTGAATTGAGAACCTACCTGACTGGCTTCGCCCAAAGTTTTCATCGAAAAATCCGAATCCTCTTTGCCGTTGTTTCGGACTTGGTCGAAGAGTTCGCGGAACAATCGCTCTTGATGCAGGAAGTAGGCATCCAGCCACCAGAACATCAGCACGGGCAGGAAGGCGACAAAGATCATTTTCGGAGAATCTTTAGCCGCCAGTCCCAACAACGCTGAAACCAGCGTCACGCACCAGGTTTTGACGGAAAACGAATTGCCGGCCATACGGGCGATGACGGTTTGCAGCATTTTCAGATGTTCAAGTTTGCTCGCTTTGGGTTCCATTGGGTGTCTCCTGTTTTGGGATTGGAACTGCTTGAGGTCGGCGCGGATAGTAGCACGGCGCGGAAGGCTGCAACTATACGAACCGGGCTGCCGAACGAGCCGGCAAATCCTGGTTTTACGATTCCCGCTTTAGCTTTGCGTGTGCCAGTCGGTTCCACTTCCTGACTTCATTGCGGCGGTAGTAGGGCATGGTTTTGACGGCTTCCAGGCATTGTTGAAAGCTTTCGCGGGCTTCGTTCGTTTGCCCCAGGTTTTGCAGCGTTGCGCCGAGGTGGTAAAGCCCTTCGGGATCGTAAGGCCGGCGTTCGACGTATTTCCGCAGCGCGTTGAGCGCCTCGTCGTGCATGCCCGCCGCCAGATAGGTTGCGCCGACTTCGCGCCAGATTTCGCTTTGGCGGAATTTGTCGTCCTGCGCCAGCACCACGCTGAAATGATCAATGGCTTCCTGCAAGCGGCCTTGTTCGCGGGACAGGCGGCCCATTTCGTAATTGGCGTCCGGTTCGCGCGGATCCGCTTCGACGGCGCGTTTGAAGCGGGATGTGGCTTCGGCGTACTGGCGGCGCTGTTGGTAAATCAAGCCGAGTTGGTAATGCGCTTCGGCGTCGCGCGGATTGATGGTGCAGGAATCCAGGTAGCGGCGAAAGCTTTGGCGTTGAATGTGCGAAGCCCGCACGCCGTAAATCGCGCCCAACACCAGCGGCAAAATCCAAATCAGCGTCAGAAACGGCGACCAGGTGGCAATCGAAAACAACCACGAATCTGCGCGCAACACCACCCACACCAAACTGACGACCAGCGCGGCGTGTTTGACTGTGGCTCCGCAAGCCGTTCGCAGCGCGCCGGTCATCAACAGTCCGAAATACAAGCCGGCCAATAGCCACATCAGCAAAAACGTGTTTGCTGATGCTCCCGTTTTGGCGAATGCCGCGCCGATCAGCGCAAACGGCAGATGCGACGCCGCCCAGGCCATCAGCGTGCAAATCAACAGCGAACCGTAATCGCGCTGAAACGCCACGCGGAAACTGGCGTTGCGGGCGATCAGCACCAGCGCCAGAATCGCCGCCGGCACGTAAAGCGCTGCCAGCGAAAATGCCGTGGCGAACATGCTGGTCGGATTGAACGACACCAACCGCCAGCCGCGTTGGCCGATCAGCGGCAGCGGCAACTGTCTGGTGCGCGGCGCGTGCGCTTCGTAATCTTCAATCGCTTCGCGATACGCTGCTTCCGCGTCCGGGTCGCCCTGCACTTGCGGCGGCACGCGCAACTCTTTCGGCAACCGCTCTTCCGCCGGAATCGGCGCGGCTTCGTAAGTTTCGTAAAGACGGTTGGTGACGGTCAGCGCCATCAAAAATGCAACGCCCGTCGCCAACAACCCGGCGAAAAGCAGGCTGCCGCGATCAATCGAATCGCTCAACGCCGACAGCGGGCGAACGTAGAACTTGAAAAAGAGTTTGAGGTTTTCTGTAAGCATCGTTGTTTGGCTGATTGTTGCGGGTCAATTTGTGAGCCTGCCGACGGGGAAACAGGCTCACGCGAAGTCGGCCAGGACGCAAAGGCCGGAAGTAATTCTTGGTGGCTTCGCGTCCTGGCGTGAAACAGGCGTCAGACTTCGTTTAGAAAGTGAAGCGGACGGACAACTGCACCTGGCGCGGATCGCCCACGCCTTGTCGCAGGAAGCCGTCGAAATTGAACAACGCCACAGTGGTCAGCGGATTGACGAGGTTCTTGTTGTTGAAGGTGTTGAACATTTCAATGGTCGGAACAATGGCGAAGCGTTCGCCGCCGAAGCGGAAGCGTTTCGACAGACTCCAATCAAACGAGAAATATTCGTTGTCCTTGCGGGCGGTGTTGCGGTTGGTGCGGGTGCGCGCGCCCGGCGTGATCGGCTGTGCGCTGCGCGCCTGAATGCGGGCGTTGCCCAGAATGCCCCAGCCCAGTTCACTGTTCATCGAGAAATTGAACTTGTGGCGAATGTCGCGGTCGGACAGCGCGTAATCCGCCTGCAAGTTGTTGATGTCGAAGTAGCGGAACGAGAACGGATCGCGCTCGTTCGAGTCGTCGTCCAGGTCTTTCGACAGTACGTAGTTGGCTTCAATCTGAAAGCCTTTGCTGTAGCGTTTGCGCACGCCGGCAGTGAAACCGCGATAAAGCGATTTGCCGAGCGCACTGGTGACGGCTACTTCGCCAAGTTGCGGGCTGAAGATGCCATTCTGATTGGCGTTCAAAAAGCGCGTCAGGTAAACGCCTTTCGAGTGTGTGAAGTCCAGATAAATCGCGGTGTCCGGCGCAATCTGTTGTTCAAACTGGACGTTGGTCGAATAAATGCGCGGATTGCGGTAATCCTTGCTAAAAACGCGCACGCCGGTGAAAAGCGGAAATTGCCCCGCCGGCACGGGTGTCGGCGAAGTCACGTTCGGCCAGACAGGCCCCGGCACGCCCGAAGCGATAATGTCCGAATTCAAAAAGATCGTCTGTTGCTGCACGCCGTTGGTGGTGATCGAACCGACCTGCGTCAACATGTTTTGACGCGCGTTGAAAATGCCCCAACTGGCGCGCAACACCGATTTGCTGTTGTTGGCAATGTCCCAGGCGAAGCCGACGCGCGGTTGGAACATCTTGTATTCGTCGTGCAGCGTGCCGTCGGA
>CAZRXE010001737.1:0-1636 GCA_964603695.1 uncultured Heliomicrobium sp. | reverse complement strand
GACCGATGAAGTCTTCAATCGGGTAGCGCGGCGGCTGGCAGATGGTGAGGTGATCGAAAACTTGCCCGGCTATTGTTTCAGCGTGGCGCGTTTTATTTTGCTGGAGCAGGCGCGCGCGCCCGAACAACGACGCGTGGCTTTCGATGGCTTGCCGCCATTGGTTGCGCCGGAACAGGAAGACGAAGACGCGCGGCTGGTGTGTTTGCAACGCTGTTTGCAAGCGGTTGCGGCGGAGAATCGCGCGCTGCTGCTGGAATATTATCAGGACACAAAACGCGCCAAGATTGATGTGCGTCAGGCGATGGCCGGGCGGTTGGGCATCACGCGCAATGCGCTTTCGAATCGAATGGTGCGATTGCGCACGCAACTGGAGCAGTGCATTGCACGCTGCCTGAAAAATCTTCCGGCACGGATTCAGAAAAATTGACACTTGCAAACGATGAAGCCAATGGACACGACAACCATGACGCGCTACCTGCTCGGCCAATTGCCCGCTGCTGAGCGCGATGCATGTGAACAAGAATGGTTCACGGACAAGGCACAATATGTACAGCTCTGCGAAGCCGAGAACGCGTTGATTGATGATTATGTGCGTGGTCATCTGCACGGAGCGGAACGGATGTTGTTCGAGCAACATTTCCTGACGATTCCGGCGCGGCGCGAACGGGTGCTGACGGCGCGGGCTTTGGTGCAAACGATAGACGCTCCGGCTGCGATGCCAAGCGAATCGTGGTGGCAATGCTGGCTGGCTGGCTGGCGTGTCGCGCCATGGGTTCCGGCCACCGCAATGACCGCGTTGTTACTGATGGGCGGGTTGTGGCTGTACGGACGGCAGCGAGTGTTGCAAACGCAACTCGCGCAAACCGCTGCGCTGGCGGCTGAACAGCAACGGCGGGCGCAAGAACTGGAGCAAGCGCTGGCGGCTGAACGCGCGGCGAATGCGCGGTTGATCGAAGACTTCGCCCGTCGCAACGAGGCGACGGCGCTGCTTCCCCCAGCAGCTCTACCGAAAACCTTGCTCTTTACTTTGACCGCCGGGGTGTTGCGCAGTGACAGTGGCGACGCACTGCCGACGTTCAAGTTGGCGAAGGATGTGGCGCGTGTGCAATTACAGGTGAAATTGCCTGCGCACCAGTACAAACGATTGGCGGCGACGCTACGCACCGCTGATGGTCGCGCTGTGCAACAGTGGACGGTCAGGACGACAGACACACGTTTGTTGCTTATGCTGGCGGCCAAACAACTCCAGGTCGGCGATTATGTATTGGTTGTGAATGGCCTCAATGCGCAGCGTGAGGCCGAAGAGTTTCGACGCGTGCCGTTTCAGATCAGCCCGCCCTAACGCTTACTTCCCGATCTTCCCAAACACGTCTTTCAGGATTTGCGTTACGCGCGCCGCCGGGTTCTTGCGGATTTTCTTTTCCTCTTCGCCCACGTAATAAAACAGCCCGTCAATCGCTTTGCCGGTGACGTATTCGTCAATGTCTACGGTGAGCTTGCTGGCGAAAGGAATTGCCTGATAGCGCCCGATCAGGTCTTTGTATTGGCGTGTCGCGCCGACTTCGTTCATGGCTTTTTCGACGATGGGCCGAAAGGAAAGCGACAGTCTGTCGGTAGTTTTGTCTTTGAAAAACGT
>CAZRXE010001736.1:0-2647 GCA_964603695.1 uncultured Heliomicrobium sp. | reverse complement strand
GGATCGCTCTACGCGACTTACCGCACGATTGACGGCTATCTGTGTCACACGTACAGCCGCGATGACGGGCGCACCTGGACGCCGCCCGCTTACGCTACGTTTGCCAATGGCCGTCCGATCAAACATCCGCGCGCTTACGCTCCAGTGTGGAAGCTCAGCAACGGCAAATACCTGCTCTGGTTTCACAACCACGGCGGCGAAGCGGTGCATACGGACGAATGGGGAAGGGGAAGCTATTACCAGAGCCGCAATCCGGTCTGGGTGTCCGGCGGCGTCGAACGCAACGGGCGCATTGAATGGTCGGAGCCGGAAATTCTGCTTTATGACGATGACCCGAAAGTGCGGATGAGCTATCCCGATTTGATCGAAGACGGCGGGCGGATTTACATCACCGAAACGCAGAAGGAGATTGCGCGCACACACGAGATTGATGCGGCCTTGCTCGAAGGCATGTGGCGGCAGGCGGAAACCAAGCAACTGGCGACACGCGGGCTGGTGTTGACGCTCGCGGGCGAACAAGTAAAGGCCAAGGCGAACTTCGCCATGCCGCAGTTTCCGTCGTTACAAACCGGTGGCTTCACGATTGATGGCTGGTTGCGGATGCGCGAACTCTCCCCGGGGCAAGTGATTTTTGACGCACGTGACAAGAGCGGCAAAGGCATCGCGCTGACGTTTTCCAATCGCTTCACCTTGAAGCTGACGCTCAATGACGGGCAGCGCGAATCCACCTGGGACAGCGATCCGGGTACGTATGCGGGTACGTTGAAAACCAACGTCTGGCAACATTTCGCCGTGACGGTGGACGGTCAGGCCAGGATCATCACGTTTGTCATTGATGGCGTGCTGAACGACGGCGGCGCGGCGCGGCAATACGGCTGGGGACGGATTGATCCGGCGCTGGGCGACGTGAACGGATTGCCGCGCGCGACGATTGCGCCAGCGCTGTATGGCGAAGTGAAGGCGCTGCGCATATATGACCGTGCGCTGACTACATCGGAAACCATTGGCAACTTTCACAACGGACTAAATGGTTGAGTGATTGCTGACGAAAGCGTAGCTGGCTTGCGACGTTTCCGGCGAACTCCAATACAATGCGCAGCATGAAACACTTGTTCACCTGTTTGATCGTCCTGTTTGCGGCAGTTGCGCTGTGTACTGTCAATGCGTCGAACACAGTCACGGCGCAATCCGGACAGCCACAGTCAAAACAGTCTGTCTACGACGTCGTCATCTATGGCGACTCTTCCGGCGCAGTCACCGCCGCCATCGCCGCGAAACGCGAAGGACGCTCGGTCATTCTCGTGAATCCCTCAAATTTTTTCGGCGGCATGAGCGCGAGCGGGCTGGGCGCGACGGATTTTCTGGGCAAACGCGCCACTTTTGGCGGAATTGCTTCGGAATTTTACGATGCGATTGCCGCCGCATACGGCGCGACTTACATCCGCAACTTTGAGCCGCACGGGGGCCGACAGGTGTTCGAGAAAATGATCGCGGATGCCGATGTGTCGGTCGTTTTAAATGAGAAACTGAATCACGCTCCGGAAAAGGGCGTGAAGATGAACAGAAACCGCATTGAGTCCTTCACTACGCTCAGCGGCAAAACGTATCGCGGCAGGATATTCATTGATGCGACTTATGTTGGCGATTTGATAGCGGCGGCGGACGTGAAGCTCGCAGGCGAATGTATAAAGTTGAATGAGTTGGAATACGGTTTTCACACAACAATTTTGCTCATTTAGCCGCTTGCCCGCGATTTCAATTCCTAATTCACATATACAAACCAATGACAACAGCTTTTACCCCAAAGAACCCTGCCGGTCCGTTGGTAGGCGTGCGCGTGCTGGAATTTTGCAGCTTTATCAACGGAGCGTTCAGCGCCGCGTTGATGGGTGATATGGGCGCGGAAGTCATAAAAGTCGAGCCGCTTGCGGGCGATGGCGCGCGGGCGTGGGGACCTTTTCTGAAAGGTGAAAGCCGCTTCTTTCAGGCCTGGAATCGCAACAAGCGCGGCCTGGCGCTTGACCTGACCAGGTCTGCCGCGCGCGAGATCGTTTATCGTCTGGTCAAAGACGCCGACGTCGCCATCGAAAACTTTCGCTCGGGAGTGACCGAGAAACTGGGAATTGATTATGCGACGTTGCGCGAGATCAATCCGCGCTTGATTTACTGTTCATCCACGGCGTTTGGTGCGCGTGGGCCACAGCGGACGAGGCCCGGATACGATCCTGTACTTCAAAGTCTGGGTGGCATTGCCCGCGATAACGAGCGATATAACGGCGGCACAACGGCCATTGGCGCTGTGGCTGTGTCGGATTACCAGGCCTCAATGTTGGTCGTCATGGCAATCAATGCGGCGCTCTTTCACCGCGAACGCAGCGGCGGTGAGGGGCAAAAAATCGAGACTTCACTGTTGCAAGGTGTTATGTCCGCTTCAATGCATTACCTGATTGAACCGCTCGACTGCGAGGAAGAGGGCGCGGTGGGCATCTATCCGTACCGCTTGTTTGAAACACAGGATGATCTGATTTTTATTGCGGCGGGTACGGACAAGTTTTGGCGCTTGCTGTGTCAGGAAATGGGCTTGGCGGTTTTGGGCGCGGATGAACGCTACGACACGAACGGCAAGCGGACGGCTGCGCGCGAAGAA
>CAZRXE010001735.1:0-5709 GCA_964603695.1 uncultured Heliomicrobium sp. | reverse complement strand
GTCCAACACCGAATGGTCGGTATTGGAAATCGCCGGTCATTTGGCAGACGCCGAATTGTTGGCGTCGGTTCGCATCCGGCGCATCTTGACGCAAGATCGGGCCAGGTTCTGGAGCTATCAACAAGAACATTGGGCAGCAACGCTCGGTTACCGACAGGCGCGCATCGAAACCGTCACCACTCGGTTTGTGCTGTTGCGGCACGAAAACGCGGAATTGCTTCCGGCGGATGCAACCGACCACGCCTGGAATCACACCGGATTTCACGATGAATACGGAACGCTTTCGCTGCGGCAATTGATCGAAGGTTATCTTGAGCACACGGCCAAGCATCTGGATCAAATTCGTCGCGTCGCGGCGGAAGTCGTCAACGACTGAAAAGCAGATGGCTGAAAGGCCGACGGCTGAAAGGAACGTCATGGCGAAAACACACGAGCAGAATCAGGAACGCAAAAACTCAAAAGAAATGAAATTTAAGAAGGACAAGGAAGAGAAATCGGCGAAGGAGAAAAACGACAATGCGCTGGTGGGTCGCGTCAAAAAGGTCGTCAAAAAATCCCGCCGCAAAATGGGCGACGAGAAGTTTGAAAAACAACTCCAACGCACCATCACCTTTCTGGAAGAATTACAATTGAAACTGGCCCAAGCGCCCGCCCCCAAAACGGACAAGCGCGAAAAGAAAAAGACCGCGAAACAATCCGCCGCTAACGGCAAGTCCGCCAACAGCCAGGCCAAACCGAAACCCAAAACCAAAGCGCAGTCCGTCGCTCCGACCGCCGCGCAGTCCGGCAAAACTTCGGCAGGCAAGTAAATCAGCATGGCCATCCTGATTGATTCTTTTCACAACGGCGCGCGGGGCCCGATCCGTTATTGGCATCGTCGCTGCGGTCATCTGGTGTCGGACAGTTCGCTGGAAGAACTGCACCAGTTCGCCGCCGCCCTCGGTTTGCGCCGTGAATGGTTTCAGCGGAAATCCGTGCCGCACTACGACCTGACCGGACGCCATTACGAACTAGCTTTGGAACGCGGCGCGATTCTGGTTTCTTCGCGCGAAATTGTGCGGCGGGCGGTACGGTTGGAAACTCGCGTAAGCTGTTCGGAAAGCGACGAAGGCGGCTGAACGCCCAAATTGACACTCTTTGAAACCGCGTGCTACTTTGCTCGTCCGGTTATCGCCATCCGATTTTGACAGGAGTTACTGCCTTGCAAACACCGAACATTGGTCAAATCGCCATCTGGTTTGTCATCTTTTTGTTGTCGCTGACCGTTCACGAGTGTGCGCACGCTTGGGCGGCAGAGCGATCCGGCGATTCGACCGGACGCTATCTTGGCCGCATTACGCTCAATCCATTACCGCACATTGATATTCTGGGGACGGTGATCTTGCCGCTGGCTATGATGATCTTTGGCGGATGGATGTTCGGCTGGGCCAAGCCAGTTCCATTCAATCCCTCGAATCTGAAAGACCGTAAGGTAGGCGAGATTGTGATTGCTCTGGCGGGGCCATTCAGCAACATCCTGCTCGCGATTATCTTCTTTGTTCTGCTCAAAACGGTTGCCAGCAATTCGATGGCTTCGGTAACCAATATGATGGGAGACATGGCCGAACCGGTCGGAATGATGCTGATCATCGGTCTGCAAATTAATATTGTGCTGGCGATTTTCAACTTAATTCCAATTCCCCCGCTTGATGGGCATCACGTGTTGCGCAATTTGCTTCCCGACACGCTGGCGGATTCTTTTGCTGAAGCTTCGCCTATGCTGGGCATGATTGGTATGGTGCTGCTAATCAGCACGGGCTTTGCGGGGTATTTGATTAACCCTGTTATGAACATCGTCTTTAGCTGGTTGCGCTGATGATTTAATTGCACGTTTAGCCACGCCACAAAACTCACCTTTCCGATTTCACTTATGAAAAGAATTCTTAGCGGTATGCGCCCGACCGGGAAACTGCACCTGGGCAATTACGAAGGCGCGCTTAAAAACTGGGTCAAGCTGCAAGACAGCTACCAAAGCTATCATTTCGTCGCCGACTGGCACGCGCTGACTTCGGATTATGCCGACACTTCGCTGTTTAAGGAAAACACTATGGCGATGGTTACGGACTGGCTGGCTGCCGGACTTGATCCGAACAAATGCACTATGTTCGTGCAATCGCTGGTTCCCGAACATGCCGAATTGCACGTTTATTTTTCCGCCGTCACGCCACTGGGCTGGCTGGAACGCGTGCCGACTTACAAAGAGCAGCGCGAAAACATCACCGACAAAGACCTGGGCAATTACGCCTTTCTCGGCTATCCGGTGCTGCAAGCGGCGGACATCTGCATGTACAAAGCGGATTACGTCCCGGTCGGTCAGGATCAAGTTGCGCACGTCGAACTGACGCGCGAAATCGTTCGCCGCTTCAATAACTTTTACGGCGACGTGTTCCCCGAACCTGAAGCTTTGCTGACCGCCACGCCCAAACTGACCGGCACGGACGGGCGCAAGATGTCGAAAAGCTATAACAACACCATCGAGCTTTCCGATTCGCCGGACACCATTCGCGCCAAAACGCGGCAAATGATTACCGACCGCAGCCGCGTCAAACGGGTTGATCCCGGTCATCCCGAAGTCTGCGACGTTTGCCAAATGCACAGGATGTTCGTTCCGGCGGAAGTCGCGGACAAATTCGACGACGATTGCCGCAACGCGCGCATCGGTTGCGTGGATCGCAAAAAGGCTTTGGCCGAAGCCTTGATCGAATATCTGGAACCGATCACCGCGCGACTGACGCATTACCGCGACCATCAGGACGAAGTCCGCGACATCATTCTGGAAGGCTCCCGCCGCGCGCGCGAAGAAGCGGGCCGCGTGATGGGCGAAGTTCGCCGCGCGATGAACATCGCTTGGGAATAAAAAACGTGGGACAGGCTTCAGCCTGTCCCACGTCGGCACTTATGAAGTTTGGAAATTACAACCCCGCAACTGAGTACCGCCAACGTCCCGGCGCTTACGCGATCATCTTCAACGGCTGCGGACAGTTTGCAGCAGTAGGCTGGCGCGATACTTATTTGCTGCCGGGCGGCGGCATTGATCCGGGCGAATCGCCCGAAGAAGCTCTGACGCGCGAAGTGCGCGAAGAATGCGCCCGCAAGGTCGTCATCGGCCAATTTCTCGGCAGCGCTATCCAATACTTCACCAACGAAAACGGTAGGAGCTGGGAATTTCAATGCTCTTATTTTGAAGCGCAGTTCGGCGCGCCGCTCGACAACCAGCCGGAACACGAACTGTTTTGGCTGAACATTGCCGAAGCCGGCCGTCTGCTGGCGCACGAAGTTCACGGTTGGGCGGTGAATCTGGCGGCGGAGCAGAGCCGCAACCGATGACGGAATCAGTACCGCGACCGGCAGGGAGCGGGCAGGGCAAAATGGCAAAAACTCAAAAAGACAAAGCAACAGCAGGTGTGGCATTGGCCGAATTGCCCGAAGAGGGTGATGAACGGCGCGACAGTTATCGCGTCAGGCTGGAAGTCTTCGAAGGGCCGATGGACTTGCTGCTCTATCTCATCAAAAAAGACGAAATAGACATCAAAGACATTCCCATTGCGCACATCACCAATCAGTATCTGGAATACCTGACCCTGATGCGCGAACTGGACATCGCCATCGCGGGCGATTTTCTGGTGATGGCTTCGACGCTGATTTACATCAAATCGAAAATGTTGTTGCCGCCCGCGCCGAAAATCGCCGGCGAAGAAGATTTGAACGAAGACCCGCGCGCCGAACTGATGGATCGGCTGCTGGAATACCAGAAATTCAAGGAAGCCGCGCAGATGCTGCATTCGCGCGGCGAAATCGAAGCCGCAGTCTACACGCGCGGCCAACTGGAAACCGACAAAACCAACCCGGAAGTGACGGCGACGGTCTTCGATCTGCTGCGCGTGTTTCGTGAAATTCTAAAGCGCGCCGAATCCGAAGCCGAAATGGAAATCCATCGCGACGAAGTCACGATGGCCGAAAAGCTGGCGCAGATTCATCACCTGCTGGATACCAACGAAGAAGTCAACGTCAGGCAATTATTTGAAAGCTCGCGCTCGAAACGCGAATTGATTCTGACCTTCCTGACCTTTCTGGAACTGGTCAAGGAAATGAAAATCACGCTGCTGCAACGCGAACTGTTCGGCGACATTTTCGCCAGAAAGCGCGCTGTTGCGCTGACCTTCGACGCTGACGGCGAACTCGAAGCTGAAGCAATGGCTTCGTTGCAAACCGAACCTGCCGCCGGATTGGAAACTCCGGAAACTGCGGAACCTGAACCTGTTGTTGCACCCATTGAAGAGGAAAGACATTGACCGAAGCTATGAACGAAGAAGCCCTGCTGGAAGAAATTCTGGAATTGCCCGAACCCGAATCCGTCGCTCCCGAAGCGGAAGCGGCGGAGTTTGAATCAAACGCCGAAGATGTGGCGGAAATCGCTGTCGCCGATTCAATGCCGGAAGGCGATGCGCCGGAAGAGGAAACAATTGAAGTAATCGAGATAAATGCTGAGGCCATTGTCGAAATCGTGGAAGACGAACCGCCGCCGGCTGTCGCCGAACTTGTCTCTGAAGAAGATGCGTTTCCTTCCGAGTTGGATTTGGGCGAAGACTTCGCTGTTGCGGAAACCGTCGAAGACACCGGCGACGCCGCCATTCGCATCCTGATTCCGGACGAAGCCGCGCCGTCGGAGGCCGCTAACGCCGAAGCCGCGCCGGAAGCCGCTGAAGAAGCGATTACCGCCACGCACGAAGAACTGAAGCCCGCCATCGAAAGCCTGCTGTTTGTTTCCGACGAACCGCTGCCCTTCAAACAGCTTTGCAAAATCCTGGGCGAAGTCCCCGAACAAGACGTGCTGACGGCCTTGAACGAACTCGCCGCCGACTACGACGCGCGGTCAAGCGGCCTGGAAATCCGCGAAATCGCCGGCGGTTGGCGTATTTCCACGCGCCCGCAAAACCACGAATTCATCCGCAAGTATTTGAAATCGCGCCCCTCGGCTCGGCTGTCTTTGCCCGCGCTGGAAACGCTGGCGGTCATCGCCTACAAACAACCGATCACCATCCCGGAGATTCTGGAAATTCGCGGCGTCAGTTCGTCATCGGCGATCAAAACCTTGCTGGAAAAACGCCTGATCGTCACCAAAGGCCGCAAGGAAACCGTCGGCAAACCGATGATGTACGGCACGTCCAAAGAGTTCCTGATTCAGTTTGGACTGAAAGACCTGAACGAACTGCCGAGCATCGAAGACTTTGAAGACTTGGCGCAGTAATTGACGTGCTAGAATTTTGCCTCTACGAAAGGAGGTTGGCGATTATGACGACAATCACTCTGGAAGTTCCGGATGAATTGGCCACTCGACTCGCGCCGCTGGGGGAACAGTTGCCTTTGTTGTTGGAACAAGCAATGACTTCGTTGTGGCGGGAAAAGGACAGGGCAAAGGGCAAAAGTCTACCAGTGGATCTAGGTTCCACTACTTATTCGGAAGTGCTGGGTTTTCTGGCTTCCGGCCCAACTCTAAAACAGATTGCTGAATTCAAAGTGTCTCAAGCCTTACAGGATCGAGTGGAAGAGTTATTGGATAAAAATCGTGAGGAAGGACTGACGGAACAGGAGCGGACAGAGATGGATACTTACCTGCGCGTTAGTCACATCAT
Source organism: uncultured Heliomicrobium sp. (assembly GCA_964603695.1). Classification (GTDB taxonomy): domain Bacteria; phylum Acidobacteriota; class Blastocatellia; order RBC074; family RBC074; genus RBC074. The sequence continues at coordinate 37 of CAZRXE010001735.1, read as the reverse complement.
GACCATGCTCAAAATCCACGCCCGCGCTGCCTTGAGC
>CAZRXE010001734.1:0-6041 GCA_964603695.1 uncultured Heliomicrobium sp. | reverse complement strand
ACGCCGCGCTGGCCGAATCGCTGAAGATCAATCCGAATTTCATCGAAGCCAAAATCTTCGCCGCCACGCTCGATCTGGAAGGCGAGCGGCAGGCTTCTGCCGCCACGCAAATTGATGAAATCCTGAAGCTCAATCCGAATTCGTTGGACGCACACGCCTTGCGCGCGGCGATGTTCTGGCAGCAGCACAAACAGGCCGAAGCCGACGCGGAAATCAAAACCGCGCTGACGATCAATCCGCGTTACGGCTCGCTTTACGAAACGCTGGCGCACTTTGCCACGCAAACGCGCCGTTACCGCGAATCGGTCGCTTTCCTGCGCGAAGCCATCAAACTTTCGCCGAATCTGTGGTCGGCGCATCTGGCTTTGGGCAATGGTTTGTTGCGGCTGGGCGATTTCACCGAAGGCCGCGCCGAACTCGAAGTTGCCTTCAAAGGCGACCCGTTCAACCTGTGGGCGAAAAACACGCTCGATCTGCTGGACGCGATGAAGGAATACAAGGAAGCCAAAACCGGTGACTTCATCATCAAGACGGCGGAAAAAGAAAGCGGCGTGATTGCGCCTTACGCTTCGGAACTGCTGGCCGAAGCGCAGGCCAAACTGTCGGCCAAATACAAATTTACGCCGCGCGGGCCGATCTCCGTGGAAATCTTTCCGAATCACGAAGACTTCGCCGTGCGCGCGCTGGGTTTGCCGGGCTTGGGTGCATTGGGTGTTTGCTTCGGCCAGGTGATCGCCCAGGATTCGCCGTCGGCGCGCGCCGGTAGCGAATTCAATTGGGGCAGCACGCTCTGGCACGAGTATACGCACGTCATCACGCTACAAATCACGGATCATTTGATTCCGCGCTGGTTTTCCGAAGGCTTGTCTGTGTTTGAAGAACATAAGGCGCGACCTGGCTGGGGCGATGATTGGAACATCGGTCACATCAAAGCTTTCGCCGACGGACGCTGGTTCAAGATTTCCGAAATAGACAATGGCTTCCTGCGCCCGAAGCGACCGGACGACATCGGCCTGGCTTACTTTGAAGCCTCGCAGATTTGCCACTTCATTGAAGACAAGTACGGCTTCGACGCCATTCTGGGAATGCTCAACGGCTATAAGGAGAAGCGGAAAACGCCGGAGATTTTGCAAAACGTGTTGAAACTTTCCGAAGCCGACTTCGACGGCGAGTTCAACGCCTACGTGCGCGGCAAAATCGAAAAGTACATCAAGGCACTGGAATCCGGTTGGAAAAATAAAGAATTGGCGCAATTGCCGAAAGAAGAAGTTTTGAAGCGGGTGGAATCGCAGCCGGACGATTTTCTGCTTAATGTGCGTGCAGGACTGCAATTGTTCGCGGATTTGAAAAACGATCCGGCGGCCAAATACCTGAAGCGTTCGATTGAACTGTTCCCATACCAAAGCGGGCAGGGCAATGCCTACGAGGCGCTGGCGCAGATTTATCAGCGTCAGGGCAACAAAGCCGCCGAAGCTGAAACTCTGGAAGCTTTCATCAAGGTGGATGAAAACGATTACGACGCGCTGAAGCGGTTGGCCGAATTGAAACTGGAAGCCGGCGACAAGGCGCGGGCGTTGGAATTGCTGAAACTAAGCTTTTTCGTCAATCCGTTTGAACCGTCGTCACACGCGCAAACCGGCGATTTGCTGCTCGGCAAAAATGAAGGCGAACCGGCGGTGCGTGAATTCCAGATTGCACTGGCCGCCAATCCACCGAATCTGGCTGAGGCGCAGTACAACTTGGCGCGCGCTTATTTGGCCGCCGGCAAGAAGGCCGAAGCCCGGCGCTACGTGTTGCGTTCACTCGAAACCGCGCCCGGTTTCGACAAGGCGCAGGAATTGTTGTTGAAGATCAGAGGTCAGTAAGGAGTACGACTATGACCAGAAAAAAATTGATCGTGTCCATTATTGCGATTGCTCTATTGGCGACGTTGACGCTGGCGCAGCGTCCGGGCGGTGGCGGCAGACACAGAAAACCCACGATGGATTTGCCGCAAGTCAGCGAAAACGGCATTCCGAAACCGGACCCGAATTGGTCAGGGCGGTTCACGTTTACGCGCATTCGCTTCGACACCAGCCAATACGCCAATTTGTACGGTTACAACAACGTGCTGGGAGACGGCGGCCCGCCCTGGTCGCACGATTATCCCGTGGCGGGACGCCATCTGATGAAGATCATGTCCGAACTGTCGAAAATTGACGGCAATCTGGACATCAACGAACCGATTTTCACCTTCGACGATCCGATGTTGCTGAAATTCCCATTCGCCTACATTGCCGAGATCGGCTTTATGAATCTGAATGACGCCGAGATTGCCGGGATGCGCGAGTATTTGAAACGCGGCGGTTTTTTGCTGGTAGATGATTTCCGTAGCGCCGGACAGTTTTACAATCTGCAACAACACGTCAAACGCGCTTTCCCGGAGTTGGACCTGAAAAAGCTGGATTCCTCTCACCCGATTTTCAACTGTTTCTTTTCGATCAAAACGGAAGACGTGAAACCGGTTTACGGCGGCGGCTTCGGCACGCGAGAAACCGCCAACCCGGAATTCTGGGGGCTGGAAGATGAAACCGGACGCCTGATGATGATCGTCAATTACAACTACGACGTGAGCGATTACTGGCAGTTTTCAGACAATCCCTTCCGCCCAATCGAAGAAACTAACGAGGCGTATAAGTTCGGCGTTAATTACATTATTTACGCGCTGACGCACTGATTCTCAGGTGGTAGGTGGTAGGTGGTAGGTCATTCGATCTACAACCGACAACCTAGAACCTGCCACCTACCACCTACCACCAAAAGGAAACCTTGAATAATGGCTGTTGACACACAAGTGATCCGCGACGAAGCGTTGCTGGACAAATTGTCCGTGGCTCGGGAAAAGATTTTGCGGGAAATCCGCAAAGCGGTGCTGGGCCAGGATGAAGCGGTTGAACAAGTGCTGCTGTCGTTGTTTGTCGGCGGACACTCGATTTTGACGGGCGTGCCGGGATTGGCGAAAACTTTGCTGGTCAGAACCATCGCCAATGTGCTTGATCTTTCATTCAAACGAATTCAGTTCACGCCAGACCTGATGCCGGCGGACATCACCGGCACGGAAATCATCGAAGAGAATCGTTCGACCGGCAAACGCGAATTGCAATTCATCCGCGGGCCTGTGTTCGCGAACATGATTCTGGCCGACGAAATCAACCGCACGCCGCCCAAAACGCAAGCCGCTTTGCTCGAAGCCATGCAGGAAGGCAGCGTCACCGTGCAGGGCACGACCTACCAATTGCCGAAACCGTTTTTCGTGCTGGCCACGCAAAACCCGATTGAAATGGAAGGAACCTATCCGCTGCCAGAAGCGCAGCTTGACCGTTTTATGTTCAACGTGCGGATGGGTTACCTGCCGGAAGAAGACGAAGTCGCCGTCGTCAAATTGACCACTTCGCCGCAGGACGTGAAGTTCGAGCGCATGATGTCCGCCGATGAAATCATCGCCTTCCAACGTCTGGTGCGGAAAGTTCCGGCGGCGGATTCGGTTGTCCGGTACGCGGTCAACATCGTCAACACCAGCCGTCCGAACACCAACGGCGCGCCGGATTTCGTCAATCGCTGGCTGACCTGGGGCGGTTCGATTCGCGCTTCACAGTTTTTGGTGCTGGCGGGCAAGGCGCGCGCCATCTTTAACGGACGCTACAATGTTTCCTGCGAAGATATTCGCGCCGTCGCGCCGCCAGTTCTGCGCCATCGCATCCTGACTAACTTCCAAGCGGAATCTGAGCGCGTGGATTCGGATCAGGTCATCAAAAAGCTTCTCGAACTCGTTCCCGAACCCAAATCAGGGCTTTAGATTGCGGATTGCGGATTGCGGATTGCGGATTTGCCCTAAAGAGGTTTTGTGACAAAAGAGGAACTGAAAAACAGAACAAAATCTTTCTCTCTACGAGTCATCAAACTGGTTGAAGCTTTGCCGTCTGGGAGAGCTGCTGACGTAATTGGAAGGCAGTTAATCAGATCTGCGACTTCTGTTGGAGCAAATTACCGGGCATCTTGCCGCGCCAAATCGAATGCAGACTTTATTGCCAAGATGGCAATTGTCGAAGAAGAGGCGGATGAATCTGCCTTCTGGCTTGAATTGATCGTGGAATCGGGGCTGATGAAGAAGGAATTAGTCGAATCTTTAATGGACGAAGCCGAGCAGCTTGTTGCCATCGTTGTTTCCTCCATCAATACAGCAAGGGGTCACAAACGATGATATTCAAAAAGACGAAACCGCCGGAGAAGCAAGAATCCGCAATCCGCAATCCGCAATCCGCAATTCACGCGAGGTTTTTAGCGCCTGAGATTTTGGCGAGGATCACTTCGCTGGAATTGCTGGCCAGAACTGTCGTTGAAGGTTTCATCTCCGGGCTTCATCGTTCGCCGTTTACGGGTTTTTCGACAGAGTTTGCCGAGTATCGGCAATACATGCCCGGCGATGACTTGCGGTATTTGGACTGGAAATTGTTGGGGCGGACGGATCGGTACTACATCAAAAAGTACCGCGCCGACACCAATTCGCAATGCCACATCCTGATTGATGCCAGCGCCTCGATGCGCTACACGACCGGCGAAGTCAGCAAGCTGCAATACGCGCAGTTTCTGGGTTCGTCGCTGGCTTATCTGGCCAACAAACCGCAGGACGCCGTCGGGTTGATCGCCTTTGACCGTGAAGTCCGAACGCACGTTCCGGCGCACAGCCGCAGCGGCCACATGCAAACGATCTTTGGCCGAATGGGACAGCTTGAACCGGGGAACGAAACCAATCTGTCGGTGATGCTGCATCAAGCCGCCGAACGCATCACACGGCGCGGATTCATCATTGTCATTTCCGACTTTTACGACGAACCGGACGCTATCATCGAAGCCTTGCAGCACCTGCGCTTCAAAGGCAACGACGTGATCGTTTTTCAAGTGCTGGACAAAAACGAACTCGACTTTGAATTCACCGAACCGGTCTTGCTGGAAGACGCCGAAACCGAAGAGCAACTACACGTGCTGCCGGATGTACTCGGCGACGGCTACCGCACGACCATCCGCCAACACATCGAAGCCGTGCGGAACGGCTGCGCGCGCAACAAGATTGATTACGAATTGCTGACCACGGATAAATCGCTGGATAAGGCGCTGTTTTCATTCTTAGCGAAACGAGCAAAGCAATAAAAGATGTCATTTCTCAATCCACTATTTCTGCTTGGACTTGCCGCCGTTGCCGCGCCGATCATTGTGCATCTGGTGCGCCGAACCAAAGCGCCGCGCATTGAATTTCCTTCGTTGATGTTCGTGCGGCGCGTGCCGCAGCGAACGATTCGCAAACGGATGGTGCAAAACTGGTTGTTGTTGTTTTTGCGCTGTCTGGCGTTTTTGCTGTTGGCGCTGGCGTTTGTGCGGCCGTATTTCGGCAGCGACGCGGCGAATGACGGGCAAGGGCGGCGGGCGAATGTCATCCTGCTCGACACTTCGTTTAGCATGCGCTACGGCAATCGCTTCGAGCAGGCCAAACAGCGCGCCAAAGCCATTGTTGAACAGGCCAACGGCAACGAAACCTTTGCGCTGCTCAGCTTCGGTCAGAGTTATGAAACGCAGTCCAAATTCACCAACGACGCCGCCAAAGTGAAAGCCGCGATTGATGCCGTGACGGTCGGTTCCGGTGCTACGGATTACACGCAGGCTCTGCGCGGCGCGGCGGAACTGTTCAAGGAAGCCGGCCAAAAGGAACGGCGCATTGTGCTGATTTCGGATTTCCAGGCTGCCGGGCGCAATCCGTCGGAAGCGCCTTTTCAACTCAGCCGGGACATCAAACTTCAGCCGGTGGATGTCGGCGAGCAAAACACCACGAATTTGGCAGTGACGGACATCGGCGTGCAGTCGTTGATTTACCAGCCGAAGTATTCCGAAAAGCTGACCGCGCGCATTGCCAATTTCGGCGACGAAGCGCGCGAAGGCGTTCGCGTGGAATTCCTGCTCAATGAGCGTCCGGTGGAAAAACGCGAATTGAAGATTCCGGCGCACGATGC